>NZ_JAFCTU010000006.1:0-239529 GCF_049896185.1 Massilia sp. TSP1-1-2 | reverse complement strand
GATACTGCGTCAAAAATGCTCGCAAGGCCTCGGCCTTGCTCCGCTTTTGTTCCTTGTCTCTCGGCGATTTCGGAACACTTATAAGCAACGAACTTCCAACTCAGGACACTAGCCCCGCTTTTTCCCTTTTGCGCGCTGGTATTCCGGGCACTCGACTTGCAGCAGTTCCCGGTTGTCCAGACAAAAGGCGGTCAGCTTGCCGCCCCAGACGCAGCCGCTATCGAGGCCGATCACGTCCGCTCGCAGCAGCAGTCCCAGCGCCGACCAGTGACCGAAGACGACCGGCGTTCCCGCGCTGCGCCTTGCGGGCAGGTCGAACCAAGGCAGCAGGTGCGAGCCGGCAGGTGCGAGCGCGCTTTCTTTTTCCTTGAAATCCATGACGCCTTCCGGCGTGCACAGGCGCATGCGCGTGAGCGCGTTGACGATGCAGCGCAGGCGCGCCACCCCGGTGAGCGCCTCGTCCCAGCGGTCCGGCGTATTGCCGTACATCTGGCCCAGGAACGCGATCCAGTCCGGGCCGCGCAGCACCGTTTCCACTTCGGCCGCCAGCGCCAGCGTCTGCGCGGCGCTCCATTGCGGCAGCACGCCGGCGTGCACCAGCAGGTGGCCGCACGCCATGATGGCCAGCGGACGATGGCGCAGCCAGTCGATGAGAAAGTCGCGGTCGGGGGCGGCCAAAATCTCGGCCAGCGTGTCCGAGCCCGACGCTTTCTGCGCGCCGCAAGCGACGGCCAGCAGGTGCAGATCGTGGTTGCCGAGCAGGGCCTCGACCCGGCCTTCGCTCTCGAGCGCGAGGGCGGCGACGCGGCGCAGCGCGGCCAGCGAGGCCGGGCCGCGATTGATCAGATCGCCGACAAAAATGATCCGGGCGCCTTCTAGCGCATCGTCCGCGATACGGTTGAGCAAGACCTGCGCTTCATGCGCGCAGCCTTGCAAGTCGCCAATGGCGTAAGTTTTCATGCGATGGGCGATAAAATGGTCGGAATCCGCCAGTTTCACATAGAATTACGGCTCGATTCCACTACAACAGCAGGATGCGACATGATTTTAGTAACGGGCGGTGCAGGTTTTATCGGTTCCAACTTTGTTTTGGACTGGCTGGCGCAATCTGGCGAAGCCGTGGTCAACCTCGACAAGCTGACTTACGCGGGTAACTTGAACAACCTGGCGACGATCGATGGCGACGCGCGCCATACTTTCGTTCATGGCGACATCTGCGACGGGGCCCTGGTGTTGTCGCTGTTGCAGCAACACCGGCCGCGCGCAATTATTCATTTCGCGGCAGAAAGCCACGTCGACCGTTCGATCCTCGGTCCCGGTGAATTCATCAACACCAATATCAACGGCACCTTTGCGCTGCTCGAGGCGGCGCGCGCATATTGGTCGGCGCTGGAGGCGGGCGAGAAAGCGGCTTTCCGATTCCTGCACGTGTCCACCGATGAAGTGTATGGCACGCTCGGGCCGAATGACCCGCCATTTACCGAAACGACCACTTACGCGCCCAACAGCCCTTATTCAGCGTCGAAAGCGGCGTCCGACCATTTGGTGCGCGCCTATCATCACACTTATGGCATGCCGGTATTGACCACCAACTGCTCGAATAACTACGGTCCCTATCATTTCCCTGAAAAGCTCATTCCGCTCATTATCGCCAATGCGCTGGCCGAAAAACCGCTGCCCATTTACGGCGACGGCATGCAGGTGCGCGACTGGCTCTATGTCAGCGACCATTGCGCGGCGATCCGGCGCGTGCTGGCCGACGGGGTGCCCGGCCAGGTGTACAACGTGGGCGGCTGGAACGAAATGACCAATCTCGACGTGGTGCATACCTTGTGCGACATTCTCGACCGGGAAGCGCCCAAACAAGGCAGTTACCGCGACCAGATCACCTACGTGACCGACCGCCCCGGGCACGACCGGCGCTATGCGATCGATGCCGGCAAGCTGGAACGCGAACTGGGCTGGAAACCGGCCGAAACGTTTGAAAGCGGCATCCGCAAGACCGTGCAATGGTATCTGGCCAATCAAGCCTGGGTGGCCAATGTGCAGTCTGGCGCCTACATGAGCTGGGTCAACAAAAATTATGCGAACAGGGAGACTGCGCAATGATCAAAGCATTAGAACGCAAGGGGATTATTCTGGCGGGCGGTTCGGGCACACGTTTGTACCCGGTGACGACCTGCGTGTCCAAGCAATTGCTGCCCGTGTATGACAAACCGATGATTTACTATCCGCTGAGCACCCTGATGCTCGCCGGAATACGCGAGATCCTGATTATCTCCACGCCCCAGGATACGCCGCGTTTCCGCGAGCTGCTGGGCGACGGCAGCCAGTGGGGGATCAGCCTCAGTTATGCGGTTCAGCCTTCGCCCGACGGCCTGGCGCAAGCGTTCATCATCGGGCGCGATTTTATTGGCCAGCACCCGTCGGCGCTTATCCTCGGCGACAATATTTATTATGGTCACGGACTGGACAATAAGCTGAGTATCGCCAATGCGCGGACCGAAGGCGCGAGCGTGTTCGCTTATCACGTGCTCGATCCGGAGCGCTATGGCGTGGTGGAATTCGGCGACAACCAGCAGGCGCTGTCGATTGAAGAAAAACCGGCGAAGCCCAAGTCGAATTATGCCGTCACGGGGCTCTATTTCTACGACGAGCAAGTGTGCGACATTGCCGCACAGATCAAGCCATCGCCCCGGGGCGAGCTTGAAATCACCGACGTCAACCGCGCTTATCTCGAGGCCGGCGCGCTGAAAGTCGAAGTCATGGGCCGCGGCATGGCCTGGCTCGACACGGGCACGCACGAATCGCTGCTCGAAGCGTCGCAATTCATTGCAACCATCGAAAAGCGGCAGGGCTTGAAAGTCGCGGTGCCCGAGGAAATCGCTTTCCGCAAAGGTTATATCGATGCGGCTGCCCTCGAGCGGTTGGCCGCGCCCCTGAAAAAGAACGGGTATGGACAATACTTGCTGCAAGTTTTGAACGATAAGGTTTTCTGATGAAAGTAACACCAACCGCCATTCCTGAAGTAATGATTCTGGAACCTCAGGTATTCGGCGACGACCGCGGCTTTTTCTTTGAAAGTTTCAATGCCCGCCGTTTTGAAGAGCTGACCGGCGTCGCCTGTCATTTTGTGCAGGATAATCACTCCAAATCGGCCAAAGGCGTGTTGCGCGGTTTGCACTACCAGATCCGCCAACCGCAAGGCAAGCTGGTGCGGGTGCTGGCGGGTGCCATTTTTGACGTGGTCGTCGACATGCGCCGCTCGTCGCCGTTTTTCGGACGCTCGGTCGGCGTTCAATTGTCGGCTGAAAACCGGCACCAGATCTGGGTTCCGCCCGGTTTTGCGCATGGCTTCGTCGTCACCAGCGACAGCGCGGAAGTGGCGTATAAAACCACCGACTACTGGGCGCCCGAGCATGAGCGCTCGCTGCTGTGGAACGACCCGGCGCTGGCCATCGATTGGCCGCTGGATGGCGAGCCGATGCTCTCTGGCAAGGACAGCCAGGGCAAACTGCTGGCGGACGCGGAAGCCTTCGCATGAAGATCTTGCTGACCGGCGCCAGCGGCCAGGTAGGTTACGAGCTCGCGCGCAGCCTGCAAGCGCTGGGCGAGGTGGTGGCGGTGGACCGCGCGCGCATGGACTTGTCCGACCTGGACCAGGTGCGCGACGTGGTGCGCCAGGTGCGCCCCGGCCTGATCGTCAACCCTGCAGCCTACACGGCGGTGGACCAGGCCGAGAGCGAGCCGGAACTGGCGCATCGGGTCAATGCGCTGGCGCCGGGCGTGATGGCAGCAGAGGCGGCGCTGTTGGGCGCGGCCATGGTGCATTACTCGACCGATTACGTGTTTGACGGGACCAAGCTGGGCGCCTACGCGGAAGATGACGCCACCGGGCCGATCAACGTGTATGGACACAGCAAGCTGGCGGGCGAACAGGCGATTGCCGCTGCCGGCATTCCACACTTAATTTTGCGCACCAGCTGGGTGTATGGAATGCGCGGCAAAAACTTTTTGCTAACGATGCTGAGATTAACTCGCGAGCGCGATGCCTTGCGCGTGGTGGCGGACCAGCATGGCGCGCCGACCTGGAGCCGCACGATTGCCGAGTCCACGCTCGCCATCCTGGCGCAGGCACGACATGGCGGGCCGCAGTGGTGGGAAAGCAACAGTGGCATTTATCACCTTAGCGCTCAAGGGCAAACCACCTGGCACGGCTTTACCGAAGCCATTGTCGCGGCGGCCGGACTCACGTGCCAGGTAGTACCCATCACGAGCGCCGATTATCCGGTACCTGCTGCAAGACCGGTTAACTCGGTGATGACTTCCGAGAAACTCATGACGCGCCTGTGCGATCTCCCGCATTGGCACGACGCTTTACGTTTGTGCCTGGCCAGTTAAGATGCACCACAGAGATGCACCATAAAGATGCACCACAGAGATGCACCACGTGGAGGCAGAGGCGATAATTGCAGTCCTTATGCCACCAGCGGGCTGATCTGCCGCTCTGTGTCGGTGTCGACATAGTTTGCGGCATCGCATTTACTATATCCGGCAGTTCAAATCCGGTTCTCTGCATATTGCCTGATGTTTCTCTTAGGTAAATATCTGGCAGCAATGGACGGAATACGCTTGTACAGTGATATTTTTTTCCGTATCGTCCAATCGGCGATTGGTCGAAAAAGCGCGGGCACGCTTGGCAGGGGCAATTGGCAAACAGCGCCTTATCGATGGCTATTTTGGGTAATCGCGGTGATACCGGGCGCGCTGTTCTGGACCCAAATCGGACGATTGGTTTTCTTTGTTTATTGTTCGTCGTCAGTTATGGGTGGCGGAGCGGGCGTATTGTTCGATTTACGTCGCCGCGCTGGCGTATGGTGCGCAAGAAGAACTGGCGCAAATACGTAAATGTAGTATATTGCGACAATTGGTGGTTTTTCACCTGAACTGTTTCAACCCACTATTCGAGGAATAATGATGGATCTGTCTAATATGTCCGTTGGCGATTTGCGTAACCTGCAAGATCAAATCAAGCAGGAAATGAAAAAACGCGAGCACCAGGAAGTGGCAAAGGCACGCGAACAGATCCTGGCAATTGCCGCGAGCGTCGGCTTGTCGCCCAAAGACCTGATCGGCAGCGGCATTCGCGCCAAGACCGGTACCGTGGCGGTGCGTTATCGCCACCCGGACAACGCCTCCCAGCAATGGACCGGTCGCGGCCGCCAGCCTAAGTGGGTCAAGGAATGGGTCGACGGCGGCAAATCGCTCGACAAACTGCGCGTATAAACGCGCAACTGCCAGTGTTCCAGTAGCGGCACGATCCGCGGGCCATTTCCAAACGGCCCCGCTTGCCGCTACAATACCAACCGATGTGTTTTTAATCCGCCATTCCCCATATTGTTGCGCATGCTGCCACCGCTGTAGCCGGTCGCGTCATTCTCGTCTTTTCTAAGGTTCTCTCATGCTTGCACTTTCCAAGACCATTTTCAAGGCCTACGACATTCGCGGCGTCATTGGCAGTACGCTCGACGCCAGCGTGGCGCACCGGATCGGGCAGGCATTCGGCCGGGCCGCGCTGGCCAAGGGCGAAAAGACGGTGGTAATCGGTCGCGACGGGCGCCTGTCGGGGCCCGAGCTGGCCGCCGCGCTGGCCGCGGGGCTGCAGGCGGCCGGGGTCGATGTGATCGATCTGGGCGTGGTGGCAACGCCAATGGTCTATTACGGCACCAATGTGCTGGGCGCCGCCTCCGGCATCATGGTCACCGGCAGCCACAACCCGCCGGACTACAACGGCTTTAAAATGGTGCTGGCGGGCGAAGCGATCCACGGCGAGACCATCACCGCGCTGTATTATGACATCACCGCCCACGATGGCCGGCCCGCGCCGGTGCAGGGCGCCTACCGCACCCACGACATCCGCGCCGCCTACCTGGAGCGCATCATCGGCGACGTCAAGATTTCCCGTCCCATGAAAATTGCCGTCGATTGCGGCAACGGCGTGGCCGGCGCCTTTGCCGGCGACCTGTTTCGCGGCATGGGCCTGGAGGTGATCGAACTGTTTTGCGAAGTCGACGGCACCTTCCCGAACCACCATCCCGATCCTGCGCACCCTGAAAACCTGCAGGACCTGATTGCCTGCCTGCGCGAGAGCGACGCTGAAATCGGGATCGCCTTTGACGGCGACGGCGACCGCCTGGGCGTGGTCACCAAGGATGGCCAGATCATCTATCCGGACCGCCAGATGATGCTGTTCGCGGCCGACGTCCTGTCGCGCAATCCCGGCGCCCAGATCCTGTATGACGTCAAGTGCACGCGCCACCTGGCGCCCTACATTGCCAAGCATGGCGGCGAGCCGCTGATGTGGAAGACCGGCCATTCGCTGGTCAAGGCCAAGCTGCGCGAGACCGGCGCCCCACTGGGCGGCGAAATGAGCGGCCATATCTTCTTCAAGGACCGCTGGTACGGTTTCGACGACGGCCTGTATGCGGGCGCGCGCTTGCTCGAGCTGCTCACGCGCGAGGCCGATCCGTCGGCCCTGATGAACGCGCTGCCGCAGTCGGACAGCACGCCCGAGCTGCACCTGCACCTGAACGAAGGCGAAAACGTCCTGCTGATCGAGCACCTGCGCGCCAACGCCACCTTCCCCGGCTCCGAGCGCATCATCGACATTGACGGTCTGCGCGTGGAGTACCCGGACGGCTTTGGCCTGGCCCGTTCATCGAACACGACGCCGGTGGTGGTCATGCGTTTCGAAGCCGAGACGCCGGAGGCGCTCGAACGCATCCAGGGCCAGTTCAGGCGCGTGATCGTGGCCGCCAAGCCCGACGCCGTGCTGCCGTTTTAAGCTTGCCGTGGCGCGCCTGAACATCCTGCTGGTGCGCGTCTCGTCGCTCGGCGACGTGCTGCACAATTTGCCGATGGTGGCCGACATCTTGCGCCATTATCCGGACGCGAATATCGACTGGGTGGTCGAGGAAGGCTACGTCAGCCTGGTGCGCCTGAATCCCCACGTGCGCAACATCATTCCGTTCGCGCTGCGGCGCTGGCGCAAGAGCCTGGGCAAGAAGGCCACGCGCGACGAGATCAGGCAGTTTTTCAAGATGCTGCGCCGGGAGCAGTACGACTACGTGTTCGACACCCAGGGCTTGCTCAAGACCGGCATCATCATGGGCGCGGCGCGCATCGTCAAAGGCGGCAGCAAGGTGGGGCTGGCCAACGGCAGTGAAGGCTCAGGCTATGAAGCCATCTCGCGCATCTTCCACACCCGCAGCATCGCGCTCGACGCCCGCACCCACGCGGTCGCGCGCGGGCGCATGGTTGCCGCCGCAGCCCTTGGCTACAGCGCCGACAGCGCGCCCGACTTCGGCCTGCCCGGCCCGGACAGCGCGCGCCTGCTTGCGTGGATGCCGGAGCAGGATTACGCGGTCTTTTTCCATGGCACCGCGCGCGACGCCAAGAAGTGGGCGCCCGAAAACTGGATCGCCGCCGGCGCTGCGCTCGCGCCCATGCCGGTGCTGCTGGCCTGGGGTTCGGCGGCCGAAAAGCAGGAGGCCGAGCTGCTTGCCGCCAGCTTGCCCAACGCGCGCGTCCTGCCCAAACTGTCCATGGACGAAGCGGTCGCGCTGGCCCGACATGCCGCCCTTGCGATCGGCGTGGACACTGGCCTGACCCACATCGCTGCCGCCTTCGGGCGCCCGACCGTGGAGCTGTATTGCGACTCGCCCAAGTGGAAAACCGAGGGCAACTGGTCGCCCTGCATCGTCAACCTGGGCGACAAGGGCGCGCCGCCCTCGGCCCGGGAGGCAATCGACGCCGTGCGGTGCCTCTTGGACGCGCGCTGATGCGCCAGCTCTATACGCTGCTGTGGTGCCTGGCGCTGCCGCTGGTGCTGGCGCGCCTGTGGTGGCGCGGGCGCAAGGAGCCCGGCTACCGCCTGCACTGGCCCGAGCGGCTGGGCTTTTACGGCGCGCGCGGCGCCGGCGGCCATACGCTGTGGGTGCACGCGGTATCGGTCGGCGAGACGCGCGCCGCCGAGCCGCTCATCGACGCTCTGCTGCTGGCCTATCCCGACAGCCGCATCGTGCTCACCCACATGACGCCAACGGGCCGCGCCACCGGCCGCGCACTATTTGCCAAGCATGGCGAGCGCCTGGTGCAGGCCTACCTGCCGTACGACATACCCTTCATGATCCGGCGCTTCATCGGCCACTTTGCGCCGCGCATCTGCATCCTGATGGAAACCGAAGTGTGGCCCAACCTGATCGCCGTCTGCGGCGACAGGGTGCCGGTGGCGCTGGTGAACGCGCGCCTGTCTGCCCGTTCGCTGCGCCGTGGCCGCCGCTTTGGCAGCTTGATGACGGACGCCGCCAAGGCGCTGGCGCTGGTCGCCGCGCAGACCGAACAGGATGCCGCGCGCGTGCGAGAGCTGGGCGCCCCCCGCGTTGAAGTCACCGGCAGCATCAAGTTCGACGTCGTGGTGCCGCAGGCCGCGCTGACCATGGGCGCCTGGCTGCGCGGGCGCATCGGCCAGCGCGCGGTGCTGCTGTGCGCCAGCACCCGCGACGGTGAAGAAGCGCTGATCCTCGACGCCTGCGCCACGCTGCTGGCATTGCCCGGCCATCCCTTGCTGCTGCTCGTGCCGCGCCATCCGCAGCGCTTTGACGAGGTCGCCGCACTGGTGGCTTTGCGCGGCCTGTCGCTGCAGCGCCGCTCGGCGCTGGTCGAGCGCCCCGTCACCGCCCAGGTGCTGCTAGGCGACTCGATGGGCGAGATGTTCGGCTACTACGCGGCGTGCGACATCGCGTTCATCGGCGGCAGCCTGCTGCCGCTGGGCGGGCAAAACCTGATCGAAGCGTGCGCGCTTGGCAAACCGGTGCTGACCGGCCCGCACACTTTCAATTTCGAGCTGGTGACGCAGCAGGCGATCGCGGCCGGCGGCGCGGTATGCGTGGCCGATGCGACCGAGTTAGTTACCAAAACTCGTCAACTGCTGGTGGACGACGCGGCGCGCAAGGGCATGGGCGAGCACGCGGCGGCCTTTGCCGAGCGTCACCGGGGCGCGACAGCGCGCACAGTTGGTTTGCTGCGACACATGATTTTCTGACCACTGGTACCATGGCTCCACAATAAAAAGAGGGGATTGTCATGTCGTGGTTTGATCAGAGAACGCAGCTCGGCGACGGTTCACCCGTTGGCGGGCCCCTGCGGCGCGAAAGCGTCGCCAGCACCGCAGTGCGTGGCGACGCGCCTGACTCCGGTGCGCCCGTCGCCGGCCCCGCGCCGCGCGCCGAGGAACTGCATTTCAAGGTACGCTATGCGCTGCCCGAGTACATCAGCTTCATGTGGCAGCACGCCGGCTACCTGATTCGCCGGCGCCGCATCGGGCGCCTGCCCACCTGGTGGCTGCTCGCCAAAAGCACGGCGGCTGCCGCCATGCACTTTGTGGTGCAGGGCCGCTCGCGCCACCTGTATGACTTCCAGATCGACGTTCACGGCATCATCCGCACCAGTAACTCCGGCGTCACGCTGGTGCCGTGGGCGGACGTGAGCGCGATTCGCCGCTATTCGCGCGGCTACATGATGGTCCTAAAGCGCGGCACGCTGCCGATTCCGTTTCGCTGCCTGTCGGGCGCGCAGGCGGGCGTGATGGATGTCTTCGCAGCCGCCATCCGGCCGGCGCGCGGTGCAAGGCCGCTGCGCTAGTGTCCTGAGTTGGAAGTTCGTTACTAATAAATGTTCCGAAATCGCCGAGAGACAAGGAACAAAAGCGGAGCAAGGCCGAGGCATTGCGAGCATTTTTGACGCAGTATCGCGGGGATTCTCGGGATATTTATATAACGAACTTCCAACTCGGGACACTAGGGAAGCACTGATTAATTCATGAGGGCGGACTCGGCCGTGAAAAAAGACGCCCTGCGGCGTTGCAAATTCTCGCAATAGCTAGCTATTGCTGCGAATTTGCGCCTTGCTGGCCGCCTTTTTCACTGGCCGATTCCATCCCTCAGAATAAATCAGTGCTTCCCTAGCTGAAAAGCACGGGCAACTCCTGCGAGCGCGCGCGCAGCGCCTCCTTGGCGCCGTCGTAGTCGGGATAGACCGATGCCACGGTCGCCCAGAAGCGCGGGCTGTGGTTCATTTCGCGCAGGTGGGCCAGTTCGTGCGCCACCACATAGTCGATCAGCGGCAGCGAAAAATGCACCAGACGCCAGTTCAGGCGAATGCTGCCGCCCACCGTGCATGAACCCCAGCGCGTGCCGGCCGACGACAAGGTCAGCGCGCTGTAGTTCACGCCGAGCAGGATCGCGTAGTGGGCGAGCCGCTCGGTGAAAATACGCGAAGCCTCGTCGCGGTACCAGATCTTGACACGCTCCTTGAGCTGCCACTCCTGCAAGCCCTGCACCACCCCCACGCGCAGCACGCGCGCCGGTTCGTCATAGATGCAGTGGCTGCGCGCGGCGCTTTCAAGCCGCAGCGTGATGGCGTGGCCCAGGTAGGGCAGCTGCGCGCCGTCGACCCACTGCACGGGCGCTTTTTCATGGCGCAGCGCGCGCCGTTGGCAGCGTTCCTCAAGCTTGGTCAGGATCCAGCGCTGCTTGGCGCGGATGGCATTGTCGATTTCCACGAGGGTGATGCGCTTGGGCGCAGTCACGCGCAGGCCCTTGTCGTCGATCATGAAGCCGATCGAGCGCCGGGTGGAGCGGCGCAGTTCGAATTCGAGGCTGTGGGCGCCGAGCTGGATGCGGCGCAGTGGAATGCCGTTTGGCTCGCGCGGCGGGGCAGGGGGCGCGGTGACGGTGGGCGCGGTGACGGTGGGCGGGGTGACGGTGGGCGAGGTAACGGCGGGCGGGGTGACAGCGGGCGCAGTGACAATGGGTACGGTGACAGGCGGCGCCCTGAACAACGGCTGCGGCGGCGCCGCCTTGGGCGCCGGTTCGAGCGCGGCAAAGAAGTCTTGCGCGAACAGCTCAAGTTGCGAGCCGTTGATCTTGGGTGACGTCATGTTCTGTTGCGGTGTCGATGCTCGGATCAGGGCGCCAACTTCGCTCAGCCAGCGCTGTAGACGCGGGGCGAAATGACGCGCATTTCTGATTCTATCCACTTTTCCACCTCTTGCATCATGCTGTCAGCGGTGTGGCCATCCGGGGAGATCGGTTTGCCGATCGAGACGGTGATCACACCAGGACGTTTCAGGAAAGACTTCTTGGGCCAGCACTCGCCTGAATTATGCGCGATCGGGATGACCACCGTGTTGGTTTCTACCGCCAGCCGGGTGCCGCCGCTTTTGTATTTGCCCTTTTCGCCGACCGGGATGCGGGTGCCTTCCGGGAACATGATAATCCATTGGCCGTCCACCAGCCTGCGTTTGCCGATTTCAACCACATGCTTGAAGGCGTTCTTGCCATCCTTGCGGTCGATCGGGATCATGCGCAGCAAATACATGGCCCAGCCGAAGAAGGGGATGTACATGATTTCCTTCTTGAAAACGTAGACCAGCGGGCGTGTCAGGTTAGGCAGCAGGAAGATGGTTTCCCATGCCGACTGGTGCTTCGAGAGCACGATCGCCGGCGCGTCCGGCAGGTTTTCGCGGCCCTTGAATTCGTAGCGGATGCCGCAGATGACCTTGGCGCACCAGATGATGAAAACGTTCCAGCGCGACGTCACCCAGAAGCGCTTGTTGTACGGCAGCGGCGCGGCCAAAAAGCAGATACAGGCCCAGACGACGGTGGCCACGATCATCACAAGCATGAACAGCAGGGAACGCAGGAACAGGGTGAAATTACGCAAAAGAGTCTCCGGGTACGGCGCTAAACATGGGAAGGGGGTCAGATCGAAAAATGGGCCGCATGCGCGCCCGTCTTGAGCAGGTCGGCGACCATGGCGGCCAGGTCGGGAAAAATCTGGGTGCCGGGCGGCAGCCCGCCGGTCTCGGATGTCTTCTGGCCCTTGCCCGTCAAGACCAGGTAGGGCGCGCAGCCGCTGATGAAACCGGCCTGCAGGTCGCGCAGCGAGTCGCCCACCGTCGGCACGCCCTTCAGGCTGATCTTGAAGCGTTTCGAGATCTCCTCGAACATGCCCGGCTTGGGTTTGCGGCAGTCGCAGTTGTCAATCGCCGCATGCGGGCAAAAGAAAATGGCGTCGATGTCGGCGCCCACCTGCTGCGCCGCCGTGTGCATCTTGTGATGGATCGCGTTGAGCGTGCGCATGTCGAACAGTTCGCGCGCAATGCCGGACTGGTTCGACGCCACCACCACCCGGTAGCCGGCCTGGTTCAGCTGGGCGATCGCCTCGAGCGAACCGGGGATCGGAATCCACTCGGCCGGCGACTTGATGAAGTCGGGCGAGTCGTGGTTGATGACGCCGTCGCGGTCGAGGATGATCATCTTCATGCTTGGATCCTCAGGCTGCCAGCTTGGATATGTCGGCCACGCGGTTCATCATCGCGTGCAGCGACGAGAGCAGCGCCAGGCGGTTGTTGCGCAGTTCCACGTCGTCCGCCATCACCATCACCCCGTTGAAAAACGCGTCCACGTCGTCGCGCAGCTGCGCCAGCGTCTTGAGTGCGGCGGCAAAGTCGCGCGCGGCAAAGGCGGCGTCGACCTGTGGCCGCACGCGCGTCACGGCCGCGTACAGGGTTTTCTCCGCCTCTTCGTGCAGCAGGGACTCGGACACGGCGCCAATGGCCACCTCGGTCTTTTTGAGGATGTTGGTGATGCGCTTGTTGGCGGCGGCCAGCGACACGCTCTCGGGCAGCGCCGCAAAGGCCTTTACCGCATCGAGCCGCTCGACGATGTCGTGCAGGCGGTCCAGGTCGTCGACCAGCACCGCTTCGACTTCATTCGGTGAAAAACCGCGCTCGCGCAAAATGCCGCGCATGCGGTCGATCATGAAGGCGCGTACGTCCTTGACGGGATCGGTAAAGCCGGCGATGCCGGTGAAATTGGCGGCAGTGAGCGCAAGCAGCTGCGAGATCGACACGTCGATCCGCTTTTCAACCAGCATGCGCAGCACGCCCAGTGCATGGCGGCGCAGCGCGAACGGATCTTTTTCACCCGTTGGCTGCAGGCCGATGCCCCAGATGCCCACCAGCGTTTCGAACTTGTCGGCCAGCGCCACGGCGGTGCCGGTATTGGTGGACGGCAGCGCGTCGCCCGCAAAGCGCGGCTGATAGTGTTCGGTGGCGGTCAGGGCCACTTCGTCGCTCTCGCCGTCGTGGCGCGCGTAGTAGGTGCCCATGATGCCTTGCAGCTCGGGGAATTCGCCCACCATGTCGGTCAGCAGGTCGGCCTTGGATAGCAGCGCGCCGCGTTCTGCCAGCGCGACGTCAAATCCAAGTTCGCGCGCAATGGCGCCGGCCAGCGCCACCACGCGCTTGGAGCGCGCAGCCTGGGTGCCCAGCTTGTTGTGATAGACGACGTTTTCCAGCAGCGGCAGGCGCGCTTCAAGCGACTTTTTCTTGTCCTGCTCAAAGAAGAACTTGGCGTCCGACAGGCGCGGGCGCACCACGCGCTCATTGCCCCCGATGATGTGCTGCGGCTCGTCGGTGGCGATGTTCGAGACGATCAGAAAGCGCGAACGCAGCTTGCCGGCGGCGTCGGTCAGCGCAAAATACTTTTGATTGGTCTGCATGGTCAGGATCAGGCATTCCTGCGGCACGGCCAGAAATTCTTCTTCAAAGTGGCACTCGTAGACCACCGGCCATTCCACCAGCGCGGACACTTCCTCGAGCAGCGCTTCGGGCATCAAGACCTGGTCGGCGCCGGCTTTGGCCAGCAGCGAGGCGCGGATTTTTTCCTTGCGCACGTCCATGTGGGCGATGACCTTGCCTTCATTTTCCAGCGTGCCGGCGTACTGCTCCGCGTGCGCAATGGACAGGTCTTCGCCGTCGGTCAGGAAGCGGTGGCCGAGCGTGACGTTGCCGGCCTGAAGGCCCAGCAGCGTCAGCGGCACGACGGCGTCGCCATGCAGTGCCACCAGCTTGTGCGCCGGACGCACGAACTGCACCGTGGTGCCGTCGGGGCGCTGGTAACTCATCAGCTTGGGAATGGGTAGCTTGGCCCCCGCTTCTTCCAGCGCGCCTTGCAGGCCGGTGATCAGCGCGCTGCCGGCCACGCTGCGGGTGTAGAACAGGCTTTCGGCCTTGCCGTCGACGGCGCGCTCGAGTGCGGCGATGTCCAGGTCGGCCAGGCCCATGGCGGCCAGCTTTTTGGCCAGCGGCGCGGTGCCCTGGCCGGCGGCGTCCAGCGCCACGGAGACGGGCAGTACTTTTTCGCGCACCGATTTGTCCGGCGAGACGCTGCGCACCTGAGTGATGGAGACGGCCAGCCGGCGCGGCGTGGCGTAGGCGGTGGCAACGCTGCCTTCATCGAGGAAGTCGCGCGCCTTGAGGCCGTTATTCACGCCCGCGGCGAACGCGGCGCCCAGTTTGATGAGCGCCTTGGGCGGCAGTTCTTCGGTCAGCAGTTCGACAAGTAAGGTGTGGTTCATGTTTTTCTTCTGTTCGTTCAGGCGGCGATGATCGCTTTGGGGGCCATCGGGAAACCGAGCTTTTCGCGCGAGTCGTAATAGGCCTGCGCGACCAGGCGCGACAAGGTGCGCACGCGGCCGATGTAGGCGGCGCGTTCGGTCACCGAGATGGCGCCGCGCGCGTCCAGCATATTGAAGCTGTGCGAGGCCTTCATGATCTGCTCGTAGGCCGGCAGCGTGAGCTGCAGTGCGATCAGGCGCTTGGCTTCCGACTCGTGGTTGGCAAACTGGGCGAACAGCAGGTCGGTATTGGCGTGCTCGAAGTTGTAGGTCGACTGCTCCACTTCATTCTGGTGGTAGACGTCGCCGTAAGTCAGGTGCTTGGTGACGCCGTCTTCCATCCATTCGGTCCATACCAGGTCGTACACGTTCTCGACCCCCTGCAAGTACATCGCCAGGCGCTCGATGCCATAAGTGATCTCACCGAGCACCGGCTTGCAATCGAGCCCGCCCACTTGCTGGAAGTAGGTGAACTGGGTCACTTCCATCCCGTTCAGCCACACTTCCCAGCCCAGGCCCCAGGCGCCCAGCGTCGGGCTTTCCCAGTCGTCTTCCACGAAGCGCACATCATTTTTTTGCAGGTCCAGGCCCAGCGCCTGCAGTGAGCCCAGGTACAGGTCCAGGATGTTTTCCGGCGCCGGCTTCAAGACCACCTGGTACTGGTAATAGTGCTGCAGGCGGTTCGGGTTTTCGCCATAGCGGCCATCCTTGGGGCGGCGCGACGGCTGCACGTAGGCGGCGCGCCAGTGCTCCGGGCCGATCGCGCGCAAGAAGGTACCGGTGTGGAAAGTGCCGGCGCCAACTTCCATGTCGTAAGGCTGGAGCAGGGCGCATCCCTGCTTGTCCCAGTAGGATTGCAAGGTCAGGATAATTTGTTGGAATGTGAGCATCTTGGGTGCTGCCGCGCGCGCAAAGGCGCGCAAGCAAAAGTGGGTTTGCTAAAACGACCAATTTTAGCGGGTTTTGGCCCGGTACTGGGCCGCTTTGGCGACTTAGGTGGCCACTACGGTGGCAACGATGTCACTTTTGTCCGGTTTTTGCGTACTTTCGGCCCGACCACCATGCAGCGCCGATCGCCAGCGCAGCGAGCAGCAGCATCGTGTAGTTGCCAAAGCGGATGAAAGGCGTCATGCCTCCCATGCCTTGCACCGTCGCGGCCAGCGTGCCTTGCGTGTAGTTGGGGAGCGCCGCGACCACTTTGCCGCGGCCATCGATATATGCCGTAGCGCCGCTGTTGGTGGCGCGCAGCATCGGGCGCCCGGTTTCGATGGCGCGCATCTGCGAAATTTGCAAGTGCTGCGGGATGGCGACCGATTCGCCGAACCAGGCCAGGTTCGATACATTGAGCAAGATCGTGGCGGGGCGCGCGGCGCTGCGCAGCTGCAGCGCGATCTCTTCGCCAAACACGTCTTCGTAGCAGATATTGGGCAGCACCAGCTGGTCCTTGACCGCGAACGCAGGCTGCACCGATGCGCCGCGCGTCATGTCGCCAAGGGGAATTTGCATCATGTCGACAAACCAGCGAAAGCCGGCCGGCACGAATTCGCCGAACGGCACCAGATGCTGCTTGTCGAAGCGGTAGGCCTGGCCGGTCGGGCTGTAACCCTTGATGCTGTTGGCGTACATGCGCGGCCCGTCCGAAATCGGAATCCCGTACAGCAGGTGGCTGCCGGTGGTGTTGGCGTACTGTTCGAGCGAAGGCAGGTAATCGGGCGGTAGATTTTCGGGCAGGGGCAAGGCTGTTTCGGGCAGCGCGATCAGGTCGGCGCGCCCGGCCAGCACCAGGCTGCGGTACATGGCGATGGCACCGGCGACCTGCTCTTTGTCGAACTTGTCTTGTTGCGGCACATTGCCTTGCACCAGGCGCACCGTGATCGGCTGGCCTTGCGGCTGCGTCCACTGCACGTAAGTGAGGCCAAAGCCGGCGGCCATGGTTGCGGCCAGCACGCCAGCGCCCAGCATGCGCCACTTTTGCGTCAGCATGGCGATGCAGCTGGCGCACAGCGCCACGATGACGCCCACGCCGTACACGCCGACCAGCGGCGCGTAGCCGGCCAGCGGGCTGTTGTTATGCGCGTAGCCGGAAGCGACCCACGGAAAGCCGGTCATGACCCAGCCGCGCATCCACTCCGACAGGCCCCAGGCGACCGGCAAAATCAGCAGTAAAAAGCTCTTGACGGGCAGCGTCATGCGGCGCCGCAGCCAGGTCGAAACGCCGGTGGCAAAGGCGCTGAACAAGCCCATGTACAGGCCCAGCAGGCACACCGCGCCCACCGCCATGGGGCCGGGAATGTTGCCGAAGCGGTTCATGGTGATGTACAGCCAGTGCATGCCGGCGACCGACCAGCCAAAGCCGAAGGCCCAGCCGATCAAGGTGCTGCGCCGAATATTGGTGTCCATGCCGACCTGGTAGAACAGGAAGGCGAGCGAGAGTATTTCGACCGGCCACCAGCCGAAGGGGGCGAACGAAAACACGCTCGCCGCGCCGGCCAAGGCGGCAAACAGCATCGGCAGCGCGGTGGTGCGCGGCGCGCGTGGCGCGGCCGGATCGCGCGCGGTAGAACGACGCCACCGCATCAGTCGCGTTCGTCTTCGGCCAGGGGCAGTTTTTCTACCAGCAGCACGTGGACCTGGCGCGCGTCGGCGCGCAAGACCTCGAAGCGCAGGTGGGCGATGTCGAACACGTCGCCCTTGTGCGGCATGCGGCCAAGGTGATTGGCGACCAGGCCGCCGATGGTGTCGACGTCGTCCTCGGGCAGGCTGGTGCCAAGTTCCTCGTTGAACTGGGCCAGTTCGGTGAGGGCCTTGATGCGCCAGCGGGGGCCGAGCTGGCCTTCCTTGATCGAGAGGATATTGTCTTCTTCCTCGTCGAAGTCGTATTCGTCTTCGATGTCGCCGACGATCTGTTCGAGCACGTCTTCGATCGTGATCAGGCCGGCCACGCCGCTGTATTCGTCCACCACGATCGCCATGTGATTGTGGTTGGCGCGAAAGTCGCGCAGCAGCACGTTCAGGCGTTTCGATTCGGGGATGAAGATCGCGGGGCGCAGCATGTCGCGCACGTCGAAGGTTTCTTCGGCGTAGTAGCGCAGCAAGTCCTTGGCCAGCAGGATGCCGATCACCTTGTCGCGTTCGCCCTCGATGGCGGGAAAGCGCGAGTGCGCCGTTGCGAGCACCTGGGGCATCCATTCCTCGATCGGCTTGGAAATGTCGATGACATCCATCTGCGAGCGCGGCACCATGATGTCGCGCGCGGACAGGTCCGAGACCTGGAACACGCCTTCGATCATCGACAGGGCGTCGGCGTCGATCAGGTTGCGTTCGTGGGCGTCGTGCAGCACTTCGAGCAGCTCGGCGCGGTTTTCTGGCTCGGGGGAGATCAGTGCGGTCAGGCGTTCAAACAGTGACCGGTGGGTCTTGGCGTCGGGACGGACGTCATAAGAGTGCTCTGGCATAGTTGGCGTGAGCCGTTGTTGCAATAGGCATAGGATACACCAAAAGTGGATTTGCCCGCTTTTTAGCGGGATTGAGCGCGTTTTTCGGGAAGCCCGCACGATGTCGTGGCGCCATCGGTGCGGATGCCAAAAAAATAATGTTGGTAAGCAAGCGCGGCGCGGAGATAATGGACGCTTGGTAATTACGTGAAGCTGCCGCCCGATGAATGACGAAACTTTCCTCGAACGCCACGGAACCTTGCTGGTCCTGTTCCTGTGCGTGCTGATCCCCCTGGTCCTGTTCGGCTTGCTGGCCGACGAGGTGGCCGACAAGCATCCCTTCTGGTTCGACCAGCCGATCATGGCCGCCCTGCATGCGCGTTCCACGCCGCTGTTCGACAGCATCATGCTGGGCGCCAGCATTGCAGGGTCCACCTACGGCTTGCTGCCGTTTAATCTGGCCATTTTCGGCTTCTGCGTGTGGCGCCGCAAGATGCATGCAGCGACCTTCTGGGTGCTGGCCACCGGCGGCGCCTTGCTGCTCAATTTGCTGGCGAAAGAATTTTTCCAGCGTACCCGGCCAAGTTTCTGGCAGTCGATCGCACCGGAAAATTCGTTCAGTTTTCCAAGCGGGCACGCCATGTGTTCGATGGCCACGGCGGCCGCACTAGTGGTGCTGTTCCGACGCTCCCAGTGGCGCGCCCATGTGACGGCCATTGCGGTGTTGTTCGTGCTGATGGTGGGGATGTCGCGGCCCTACCTGGGCGTGCATTTTCCGTCGGATATTCTGGCGGGGTGGACGGCGGCGCTGGCGTGGGTGGTGGGGCTGGCGCTCAGCGGGGCGCATGCGCGCCGCTGGCGTGAAGGGCGCTTGGTGGGGTGAGGGCGCGGCGACCAAATAGAACCAATGCAGGTGGCAGATTACTCGGCGTACGGATCCGCGTAACCCATCGCCGCAAGAATGTCGCGCTCCAACTGCTCCATCTCCTGCGCCTGGTCGTCGTCATCATGGTCGTAACCTTGCGCGTGCAGCACCCCATGCACGATCAAGTGCGCGGCATGCTCCTCGAGCGTCTTTTTCTGCTCGGTCGATTCCTGTTCCAGCACGTCGGTGCACAAGATGATATCGGCGCGGGTCGGCTCATCGTCGGCCAACTCCTCGCCCTCGTTATAGGCAAAGGTCAGCACATTGGTCGCGTAATCCTTGTTGCGATAATCGCGATTGAGCAGCCGCCCTTCTTCAGCGTCGACAAAGCGCACGGTCAGTTCGGCCGGCCCCAGCAAGGCCGCCTGCACCCAGCGCCGCACCTTCTGGCGCGTGACCGATTCCTGCAGTCGGGCGTCCGGGTACTGGACGGACAAGGACAGCTTATTTTTTATGGACATTTTTGGCGCCGGGTTTGGGCAGTGCGGCCAGTTCTTCGATTGATGCTGCCGTTTCATAGGCGTCGACAATGCGCGCCACCAGCGGGTGGCGCACCACGTCAACACTGGTGAACTGGGTAAAGGCGATCCCGCGCACGTCCTTGAGCACATGCACGGCGTCGATCAAGCCGCTCCTTTGCGTCTTGTGCAGGTCAACCTGGGTCACGTCGCCGGTCACTACTGCCTTGCTGCCAAAGCCGATCCGGGTCAGGAACATTTTCATTTGTTCGACCGTCGTGTTCTGCGCTTCGTCCAGGATCACAAAAGCGTGGTTCAACGTGCGCCCGCGCATGTAGGCCAGGGGCGCAATCTCGATGACCTGTTTTTCAAACATTTTTTGAGTCCGGTCAAAGCCGAGCAGGTCGTACAGCGCGTCGTACAGCGGGCGCAAATAGGGATCGACCTTTTGCGCCAGGTCGCCCGGCAGAAAGCCCAGGCGCTCGCCTGCTTCCACGGCGGGGCGGGTCAGGATGATGCGCTTGACGGCGTCGCGTTCGAGCGCGTCAACCGCGCAGGCGACGGCCAGGTAGGTCTTGCCGGTACCGGCCGGCCCCACGCCAAAGGCGATGTCGTGCTCGAGGATCGCGCGCAGGTAGGCGATCTGGTGCGGGGTGCGCCCGCGCAGGTCGCTGCGCCGCGTTTTCAGGATCGGGCTGCTGATCTCGATCTCGGGCAGGTTGCCGACGGGCTGGTTGTTGTCGCTCTCGGTCTGGGCGTGGGCGTACAGGCCGGTGCGCTGTTCAACCAGCGCCAGCTGCACTTCTTCGATCGGGATGATCTTGTTGGCGACGGCGTAAAAGCGATCGAGAATCTCGACCGCGCGCGCGGCGTTGCTGCCGCTGACGATGAATTTTTCACCGCGCCGGAAGATCGTGACGTCCAGCGCCGCTGAAATCTGGCGCAGGTTTTCGTCCAGCGGCCCACACAGGTGGGCTAGGCGCGTGTTGTCGAGCGGCTCTGGGATGAAATATTCGGGCTGGGTGGGGATCTTGTTTTTCAACTGGCTTGTGCAATCGTATCAAGGCGGGCGACGAGCTCGCCACGCAGGGTGTAATTGAAGCTTTCGGTGATGCGCACGTCAACCATCTGCCCGGTCAGCGCGCCGGCGCTACCGGCGGCGAAGTTGACGACCCGGTTATTTTCGGTGCGTCCCTGGAGCTCGGCGGCGTCCTTCTTGGACGGTCCCTCGACCAGGATGCGCTGCACGGTGCCAACCATCGCCGCGCTGTACTTGCGCGTGTTGGCGTCAATTGCCGCCTGCAGCCGTTGCAGGCGCGCCAGTTTGATGTCGTGCGGCGTGTCGTCTTCGAGGCTGGCGGCGGGCGTGCCCGGGCGCTTGCTGAAAATGAAGCTGTAGCTGGTGTCAAAGCCGACGTCGGCGATCAGTGTCATCATCGCTTCAAAGTCAGCCTCGCTCTCGCCGGGAAAACCGACGATGAAGTCCGATGAGATCGACATGTTCGGGCGCACCGCGCGGATGCGGCGGATGATGGACTTGTATTCCAGGCCCGTGTAGCCGCGCTTCATGGCGCCGAGCACCTTGTCGGAGCCGTGCTGCGCGGGCAGGTACAAGTGGTCCACCAGTTGCGGGATCCGGGCGTAGGCGTCGATCAGGCGCTGCGTGAATTCCTTCGGGTGGCTGGTCACGAAGCGGATCCGTTCGACGCCGGGAATGTCGGCCACGTATTCGAGCAGCAGCGCGAAGTCGGCAATCTCGCCGCCTTCCATGACGCCGCGAAAGGCGTTCACGTTCTGGCCGAGCAGCGTGATTTCCTTGACCCCTTGTGCGGCCAGGCCGGCCACTTCTGCCAGCACGTCCTCGAAGCGGCGCGAGACTTCTTCGCCGCGGGTGTAGGGCACCACGCAGTAACTGCAGTATTTGCTGCAGCCTTCCATGATCGAGACAAAGGCTGATGCGCCGTCGACCTTGGCCGGCGGCAGGTGGTCGAATTTTTCGATTTCGGGAAAGCTGATGTCGACCTGGGCGTCGCCGCTGGCGCGCCGCGCGCGGATCAGGTGCGGCAGGCGGTGCAGCGTCTGCGGCCCGAACACCAGGTCAACATACGGCGCACGCTTGACGATCGCCGCGCCTTCCTGCGAAGCCACGCAGCCGCCCACGCCGATCAGCAGATCGGGTTTCAGCAGCTTGAGTTCGCGCAGGCGGCCCAGGTCGGAAAATACTTTTTCCTGCGCCTTTTCGCGCACCGAGCAGGTGTTGAGCAAAATGACATCGGCGTCTTCGGCAGTGTCGGTGCGCACCATGTCGCTCGATGCGCCGAGCACGTCCGCCATCTTGTCCGAGTCGTACTCGTTCATCTGGCAGCCGAAGGTCTTGATGAATACTTTTTTCTGCATGGAGTGCGTTTCTTTGAGCGAATGACAAGGCGGGACGCCAGTTTATCGTAAATTGCAGCGGCGGTCGAAAAACAGATCCTGAAGCGGGCGTACGGAAGAGAGATCTCGCCAATAAAAAACCTGGTTTTCGGTTGTGCATTGCTTGCAGCTATTACTGCCGGGAATGACTAACACTTTTTAAATTGTGCGCTGCTTGTTTCTCCTTGTAAATCAACGAGTTCCGAATGTATCTTCCAGAGCAAAATTAAAAGGAAAAAACTCTTGCGTGCGCCACAAATTGTCCCCATGTGGTGAAATGACGATGTGACAAGCTTTCCAACAGATAGCTTGATTCTAAACAATGAGCGATATGCGCGAGTAAGTTGTACTTAAGGCATATGAGTCTAGCGGGTTGTTTGGGACCGGGTTGGTTGGGGGCGAGTGGCGCAGAGCGCATACGAACCGGACGCGTTCCCTTACAGGGTTTTTTAGATTCATTTTGTTAAATTTTGCCGTAGGGGCGATGTTCCGGGAACTTATTAAGATGAAACATGGTCTTTAGTAAGTTCGTGATCGGCATTATTTCAACCAACACACCACGAGGTAAATCATGGCACACCATGCTCTTGCATCACAGGAAAGCTACAATCCGAACCACCTGCTCGACATTCTGCTAGGCAAGATGCAGCTGAAGAACGATGCCGCGCTGTCGCGCATGCTCGAAGTCGCGCCACCGGTCATCAGCAAGATCCGCCACCACCGCTTGCCGGTCGGCGCCTCGCTGCTGATCCGCATGCACGAAGTAACCGGCATGAGCATTCGCGACCTGCGCGACCTGATGGGCGATCGCCGCACCAAGTATCGTCTGTCGGACGCCCAGGGCCGTCCAAAGCCAACGGAAGAGAAGGCGGCAACCGACCCTTCAACCACCGGTAACTATGCGCATTAATTGCCCGGGCATGAAGGCGACGCCGCTCATGCCTGTCCAGCAATGCCACTGATACCGCCTTTTCACCCGGTGTAAAAGGCGGGCGTCAGCCCATCAGTATCAGCGTGATTTCCTCGAACTGCAGCTCGGTTTCGCGGAACACGTGCAACCACGCTTCTTCGTTCAATCCCATTGCGGTCCATGCGGCCGATGACACCTCGGGCGCCAGCTCATCTTCTTCCCCGGCAATATCGAGGGCATGAACGATGGCGTTGGCCACGTGAACGATCGACGCCAGCAAACCTGCACCCGGCGCGTCCGGGTCATGGTGATGCGCGATCGCCAGCCGCATCGTCTCTGAAAAATTCCAGTGCTCCGCCAGCGCCATGCCCGCCTGCACATGGTCCACGCCCATGACTGCGCGTTCTGCGTCCAGCACGGCGCTGTCGTTCAGGTCGCGGTAAGCCATGACGGCGCTGTATTGGGCCGGGTAGGTGCTCACCAGCACCAGCCGGCCTATGTCGTGCAGCAAGCCTGCAGTAAAAGCGTAATCCTGGTTAAAGCGTACGCGCCGCGCAATCACCTTGCAGCAGGCGGCCGACGCAATCGAATGGCGCCAGAACGCCTGGTCATTGAAGAGCGGGCATTGGCCTTCGGCAAAGCAGCCCGTGACGGCGGCCGCCGTGATCAGGTTGCGCGTGGTCTGGAAACCGAGGAAGGTGATCGCTTGCTGGATCGTGGTCACTTTGACCTGCAGCCCATAGAGCGACGAATTGGCCAGGCGCAGCGTCTTGGCCGTCAGCGCCGAGTCGTGCGACACTTTTTTGGCCAGCACGGAAATGTCGATGTCGTCCTGGTCGATGGCGCTCAGCAATTCCATGACGACCGCCGGCAGCGAAGGCAAGTCTTCCAGGTTCCTGACCATGTCGTCGATGGCAATGGGGCTCATGGCGCGATCTCCCGCTCGAGGCGGTAGTCAAGCATGTAGCGTCGCAAAATGCCGGTGGCCCAGTCATCGTGATTATCGGGATCGTTCTTGCGAAACAGTTTAGCCAGGCGGCGCTCGATGGTGCTGTGGTCAAGCCGGTCCTGCGCGCCGGGGGCGGCGTCGCCGCACAGCACGGCCAGCATGTCGATCCCGTGGCTGGGCAGCAAGGCGATGGTCTTGGCCGTCAGGACGGCGCCCTGGGGCAGCAATACCTGACCTTGGCGGTCCAGCAAGTCGTCCGATAAAATCATTCCTGGCTTGACGTCTGTCAGCGCCAGGTGCTGGTAAGCTGCGCTCATGCCGGCCTCCTGTGGTTAGTCAGATATTACCATCGCAAAACGGCGCTGTCCTGCTGCCAGGAATCTTTTGATATCTTGCCATTGCGCAGTGCTTACCGTACATTGGGCCTGCCGCGATCGGAGCGGGGAGCGTGGTTCGGGGGAGTGTCGATGTTCAGTATTCAAAACCGGCTAAAACTGCTGTTCGTCGTGATCGTCACGCTCGTGCTTGCCATTTCCGGCAGCTATACCCAATATTCGCTCGGCAAGGACTTGGAAGCGAGCAACCAGCGCTTGCGCCAGGGTGTGCTGACGCGCTTGCAGATCAGCCTACCCTCGGCGCTGTGGGACCTCGACAAATCCAAGGTCGATAGCATTGTGGACGCGGAAATGTTGCCGCCTGAAGTGGTAGCGATCCGCGTCTACGACACTTCGGTCGGCCTGTTCGCCGGCAAGCTGCGCACGCCCAAGGGCCAGCTGTTACCGGTCGAGCAGCAGCCGGAGCCTGCCGGTACTCCCGTGGAAGCCATTCTTGTGTTCCAGGACGGCGGTTTGGCCAGTGCATCGATCAAGCCTGTGTCAGTAGGCAAGGTTGTCATCAACTTCAGCCGGGCACAAATCGACGCGGCCCTGGCGTCGGAACTGATGCGCAAAGTGCTTGAAGTACTGCTGCTCGACATCTTCCTGGTGCTGGCGCTATCGCTGTCGCTGCGCATGGTGTTCGAGCCGCTCAAACAATTGCGTGATGGCTTGTTCGACCTGGCCACGCGCGGCACCGATGAAGTGGAAGAGTTGCCCGACAACCGGCGCGACGAGCTCGGCGACGTGATCCGCGGCTTCAATCAAATCCAGCGCCGCCTGAAGTCCACCATTGTCCGCATCCGCG
This sequence comes from Massilia sp. TSP1-1-2, assembly GCF_049896185.1. Lineage (NCBI taxonomy): Bacteria > Pseudomonadati > Pseudomonadota > Betaproteobacteria > Burkholderiales > Oxalobacteraceae > Massilia > Massilia sp. TSP1-1-2. The sequence goes on along the minus strand of NZ_JAFCTU010000006.1, from coordinate 214,733 downwards.
AAGCCGAGGATGCGGCCCGCCGTTCCGCGCTGCAAACGGCAACGGCGCTGCAAGACTTGCGCCAGACCCAGGAGTCGCTGCTGCAGGCCGAGCGCCTGGCGTCGCTGGGCAGCCTGGTGGCCGGCGTGGCGCATGAAATCAATACGCCGGTGGGCATCGCGCTGACCAGCGCCTCGGTGCTCAAGGCCGCCACCGACGAGATCCTGGAAGCGGTCAATACGGTTGGCCTGAAAAAATCGGCGATCTTGCGCTACCTCGACACTGCCAGTGAAAGCGCGCGCTTGATCATGAACAATGCTTACCGCGCCGCGCACCTGATCCACAGCTTCAAGCAGATCGCGGTGGACCAGACCAGCGAGGCGCGCCGCCCTTTTGGGCTGAAGGACTATATCGAGGAGATCGTTTCCAGCCTGCAGCCGAAACTGAAAAAAACCCCGATCAAGCTGGTGTTGAACTGCTCGCCGGAAATCGTGCTCGACAGCTATCCGGGCGCCTTTGCGCAAGTCATCACCAACCTCACGCTCAATTGCGTGGAGCACGCTTTCGAGCCGGATGCGCCCGGCAAAATCGAGATCAGCGCGCGCCTGGACGGTGACATTGTCGAGCTGCACGTCAGGGATGACGGCAAGGGCATTGCCCCCGATGTGCTGGACCGCATTTTCGATCCTTTCTTCACGACGCGCCGGGGGCAGGGTGGTACCGGACTCGGGCTCAATATCGTCTACAACCTGATCGTCAAGCAATTTGCCGGCACCATCGCCGTGGCCAGCACGGTGGGCGAAGGCACCCATTTCACACTGCGCATTGCCCGCGTGACGGCGCAGGAAGCGGCGGGCGCGGCCACCTTGTCGGGAGTGGGGCAGGCGGTGGCGGCGCGTGTTCGCGTACCCGATTGAGAAGCGCCAAGCACGAACGAAAAATCTATTGTATTCTCGGCATGCCTCAAAAACACCGATCGAGACCTTGCGCGAACCCCTTTTCGCGTCATTACCTTGCAAAGGATCATCATGAAACTGTATTTCAGCCCCGGTGCCTGTTCCCTCTCCCCCCACATCATCCTGCACGAATCAGGCTTGCCGCATACGATCGAGAAGGTCGACCTGGGTAGCAAGAAGACCGCGTCCGGGGCAGATTACGCCGCCATCAACCCCAAGGGCTATGTTCCCGCGCTCGAAACCGACGATGGCGTGCTGCTGACCGAAGGCCCTGCCATCGTGCAGTACCTGGCCGACCAGGTCCCGGCCAAGAACCTGGCGCCGGCAGCGGGCAGCATCGAGCGCTATCAGATGATGAGCTGGCTTAACTTTATCGGCACTGAAATCCACAAGAATTACAGCCTGCTGTTCAACCCGGCAGGCTCGGATGAATCCAAGCAAAACGCCAGGGCCAACCTGACCAAGCGCTACGGCTATGTCGAGCGCATGCTCGAAGGCCGCGAGTACCTCGTTGGCACCGGTTTCAGCGTGGCCGACGGCTATCTGTTCGTTGTCACCAACTGGGCCGGCATGCTGAAAGTCGACCTGTCGGCGTTCCCCAATATTGCCGCGTTCCAGAAGCGGATCGCATCCCGTCCCGCCGTGCAAGCGGCTATGAAAGCCGAAGGCCTCCTCAATTGACCAACCAAGAAAGACCTGCCATGACCTTGATCAAGCGCGCCTTGTGCGCAAGCCTGATGCTGCTGGGCTCGACCGCGTTTGCGGCCGGGACCGCAGATGCCCCTGCCGCCGTCCGTCTGTACGCAATGGATTGCGGCACCATTGCCGTCTCGGACATTTCCGTGTTCAGCCCTGGCGTTGACGCCGGCCAGAAAAAGACGCTGACCGATTCCTGCTACGTGATCGTGCATCCGAAAGGCGTGCTGATGTGGGATACGGGCTTGAGCGACGAACTGGCCGCCATGCCCGACGGTAAACAACTCGGCAAGGAATTTCATGGCAGCCTGAAAAAGACAGTCGCCGCGCAACTGAAGGAAGCCGGCATCGCCCCCGAAAAGGTGACTTTCCTGGGCCTGTCGCACATGCACTTTGACCACATTGGCAACGTGGGCCTGTTCCCGAGAGCGACGCTGCTGATGCAAAAGGAAGAGCTCGCTTTAGCGTTTGGTCCGGACGCGGCCAAGTTCGGCAATGACCCCAAGAATTACCCGACGCTTGCGGCCAACCCGCGCCAGGAACTGACGGGCGACCATGATGTGTTTGGCGACGGTTCGGTCGTCATCAAGCGCGCCATCGGGCATACGCCGGGGCACCAGTCTTTGTTCGTCAAGCTGAAAAAAACCGGCAACGTGGTGTTGTCGGGCGACCTGGCGCACTTTACCAAAAACTGGGAAAACCGCCGCGTGCCATCGTTTAACTTTGATAAGGAAACGTCGCTCAAGTCGATGAACGAGATGGCGGCGTTCATCAAGGAAAACAAGGCGCAGTTCTGGATCCAGCACGACCTGGAGCAAAACCAGAAGCTCAAGCACGCGCCAAAGTTTTACGAATAACTGCGCATGTCACACTGGTGCCGTTCAGTGCAAACTGGACGGCGTTTTTTTTCGCCGTGTTCTTTCACGTGCGCTTACTTGAATTTTTCATCGTTGTCGCGGCTGGCGCGGTAACTGATCAGCACCAGACCTACCAGCATCATCAGCACGACATCGGGCTCGGGCAATTCCGGCAGGTGCCAGCCAGGCGTGACGGCCGGGCCGGGCACGGCGGCCAGCGCAGGACGCTGTTGCGCCACCGCGCTGCTGGCAACTTCCTCAAGTGCACAGGCGGGCGCAACCACTGTACACGCCAGCGCCAGCACGGCAAACATTGCGACAGTTTTCATGACAATCTCCCGTGTTGCAATGCAATAAATATCGCAGCGTCCAGCGAGCAAACCACATCTTTATTTAACCATGCCGGGCTGCGGCGGGCCATCGGGATTCGATTGAATGTCTGGTATTTTCGCCGTTCGTTTCCATGCGTGAAAAGCACGGCGCGTCATGCATGCCACCCATTAAATATATCCGTCTCGCAAGGTTTAAGGATCCTCTAACGATCGGCCTTTACCATGCATGAGTGAACTGCTTGTTGCCGCAGCCGCTACCCAGCGGTCCAGGCAAGGACCTTTTGGCAGCTTGATAACGATACGATTGTCGAGTTGTCTACAGCTGTTGCGTCGCAAAATTTTTTCGACATTTCTTGGTATACCTCCATTTTTTTTGACGGTATAGTCTTCATATTCTTATTGCCTTCAAGCACTAAACTGATGGCAAATGGTCCATGACTGGCTATTGCGCCAACATGTACCCGAACGTAGAGCGACATCGATTGAAGTCCATGGATTGCGGCTCCCATGCTATCGAACGCCGCTGTTTTTGCCAGGCTTAACCTATGCCGCGCAAAACTTACGCTGTTTGACCAGAGCGCAACCATCATTCATAAAGTATCGATATGCCCAACCTTTCCAAACTCCAGATTGCCTTCAAGAATGTCTATGTGCGGCTCGCCGCCGCGCTGCTGCTTGCACTGATGGTCGGCCTGGCAATCTACAAATCCGACGTGCCGCAAGACCCGAGCCCACTCGTGCACTCGCAGGATATTTCCCGCATCACCGCGCTGGCGGCCGACAAGGCTCGCCTGGAATATCTGCTCGTGGCCAAACCGCTGTCGGAGTCGCCGCGCTATGTGTTCAAGTTCAAGGATGCGCCGCAATTGCACGTGGTCAAGGTGCCCAGTACCTCGCACCTGAGCCTGGAGCGCGAAGTCTTGCTCAAGAATGCCATTCCGTATTCGATCGCCAAGGATGACTTTTTGGAATCGCACAAGGCCGTCCTCCTCGATGAAGGCCAGAACCCGGCCACCGCCGAGGCACTCGCGTTTCTGAAACGCCACGCCCTCGACATTTTCGTGATCCTGCTCATTGCCTATGCGATTAAGTTCGGTATCCCGGGCATGGGCATGAGCGCGGCCGTCATCATGCCCGACAAGCTCAAGGGCAGCATGGATGACCTGATCGGCATGGAGGACATCAAGCAGGAAGTGCTGCACCTTGAAGACATGATCCGCAACCGCAGCGAGTACAAGTCGCACAATATCGACAAGCCATTCAACGTGATGCTGACTGGACCTGCCGGCACCGGCAAGACCAAGCTCGTTGGCTACCTGGCCAAAAAGCTCAACGTGCCGCTGATCCAGGCTTCCGGGTCGGCGCTGGAATCGGGATACGTGGGCGGCGGCTCCAAGGCGCTCAACGCGCTTTACCGCAAGGCGTGCGCACGCGGCAGCTGCATCATTTTCCTTGATGAAGCGCAAACCTTGTTCATGCCGCGCGGGCGCGGTGAAAAAAAATGGGAAGACGACACGGCTAATACGCTGCTGGGCCTGCTCGACGGGGTTAAAAGCGACAAGGGCGCGGGCGTGATTTGGGTGGTGGCGTCCAATTTTGATGATGCCTCGTCGGAAATGGATGAAGCGATGCTGCGCCGGTTTTCCGTGAAGATCAATTTCCGCTTGCCGAACAAGGGTGAGCGCGGACAGCTGCTCAAGAGTTTCCTTGGCCGCAAGAAAGATGGCCTGGTTGACTGGAATGATCTTGATCTCGGTCAAGTCGCCGAAATGACCGCCAACCTCAGTCCTGCCTTGCTGGAAACGGTTGTCGAGCGCGCCAGCATGATTTCGATCCAGGAAAAAGCGATCATCAATACCGACCTGATGTTCCGCGCCTTTGAGCGCGCCACGCTGGGCTTGACCGACCGCGCCACCACGGCGGAAAAGCACAAGCAGCGCGAGCGCGTTGCCTTGCATGAGCTGGGGCATTTCTTCATGCAGATCGATCCTTACCTGCGCCAGGGCCTGTCGCTGGCCGAGGTAAAGGAAAAGTCGCACTTGCTTAAGATTAGTACCGAATCGGTGTCGAAGCTTGGCGCGCTGGGCTATGTGTTGCAGTCGGGCGATGATGTGTCGCTGCGCACGCTTGAAGAGCTGGAGCAGGATGTCATCCAGCTGTACGGCGGCGTGGCGGCGGAAGAATTGTTTTACGGCGCGCGGGGTATCTCCGTGGGCAGCCAGAACGATATCGAAAAGGCGACCAAGATGCTCAATCTGATGGTCAATCGGCTCTCGATGTATTCCCGTTCCAAGATCGATTACACGCAGCTCAAGCAGGAGGGCGGCGGCGAGCGCACGGTACGCCAGGTCGAAGAAAAATCCGACGAGCTTTACACCTACACGCTGGGCGCGATTCGCGATTACAAGGCGGTGATCGAGTCGATCAAGGATACGCTGCTCGAGCAGTACGTGCTGTCCAAGGATGCCGTGTTTGCCTTGCTCGAAGAACGGCATGACATGCTGATGGCGCACATTGCGCTGCCGCGCCTGAAGCTGTGCGGCGACGCCATGGCCGTTTGAGCAAGCGCCGGTCGCGCCGGCCCTGACGTCTGCCAACGTTCAGTGGCCGGGTTTTAACTCATCAAGCACATGGCGCGCCATATTGCGCGCCAGCTCCTGCTCTCCCATCAGCACCATCCCCACATTTTCCGACCGCAGCAATTGCGCCTCCTGCTCGTTGTGACTGCGCACCAAGGTCTTGATCGCCGGATTGAGCGCGCGCGCAGTCTGGATCATCGCCCGCACATGAAAGGTGTCGGGCGTGGCAATCACCAGCAATGCCGCATTGGCGATATGCGCCTGGATCAGCACGGCGGGATCGGCGGCATTGCCCGCCACCGCCGCAATATCACGCCAGCGCGACATCGGCGACAAAGCCCGGCGTGGCAGGGCCGATCAGGATGCCGGCCGCCAGGTAGCCAACCAGCACCGGCAGCTTGAGGCGCACGGCGAGCATGCCGAAGATAAGGCCGAAGCCAAGCGCGGCGGCGATGGTGGTGATCAGGCTGATGTTATGGGGCATGCGCTGGCGCTCCTGATGATGGCCGATGCACCAGTATAGGCGAGAGCGACGGCCGGCGAGAGCTACGGCAGGCGAGATCTATGGCAGGCGAAATCTATAGCAGGCGAGATCTATGGCAGGCGAGCGCTATGGCACCGTGGCCAGGGCAAGCAAGACCTTGCGCACCGACGCGCGCACCGCCATGAACTGTTCGCGCCGTTCGGCCTTGCTCAGGCGGAACAGCATCAAGCCTTCGATCTGGGCCACCATCAGGATGGCGCGCTGCATGTATTCGTCGTCGCCGATGGCCGGGTTCAAGCCGCGAATCAGATTGAAGATGGCCTTGCGTTCGCGCCCCAGCATCTTGTCCATCAGGCGCGAAGCGAATTCGTTGCGCGAAGCTAGCGCCCACAGCTCGAAAAAGATCGCGTGCGTGACCGGGTCGGATATTTCTTCCAGAAACATGTCGCAGGTCGACAAGAACTTGTCGATGCGCGAGGCGCTCGTCATGGCCGCCGAGATCGAATCCATCTTGGATTGGAACAAGTTCATTGTGTACAGCAGCAGCGCTTCGAGCAGCGCATCCTTGCTCTGGTAATAGTGCTGCACGTTGGACAGGCTCATCCCCGTTTCCGCCGCCACCTTACGCATCGACAAACCCGCGTAGCCTTCCGCCGCCAGCAAGCCGCGCGCTGCCCGCAGGATGTCGTGCGCCCGTCCCAGCCCCTTTTCAGTGGTGCTGGACGACTTGTTTTTGAGCGAAGTAGGCGTGGTCGGCATGGGCAACATTATCGCATGGGGCTTTAATAAATAGTACGAGTGACCTATAATTGCCAAGTCTAGGTCGAATGACCTAATTAACCAATCTACACTGTGCAATCCTTCAGGAGCCGACAATGAGCCGCAAAGTCTTTGTAACGGGCGTGGGCATGATCCCGTTCGCCAAGCCGGGCAGTAGCGCCCCCTATGACGAGATGGGCGCCCTGGCAACGCGTGCGGCCCTCGCCGACGCGGGCGTGGCCTACGACGATATCGAGCAAGCCTACGCCGGCTATGTATATGGCGACTCGACCAGCGGCCAGAAGGCCCTGTACCAGGTCGGCCTGACCGGCATCCCCATCGTCAACGTCAACAACAACTGTTCCACCGGCTCCACGGCGCTGTTCCTGGCGCGCCAGGCGATCGCCAGCGGCGCCGCCGAATGCGTGCTGGTGCTCGGCTTCGAGCAGATGAGCCCCGGCGCGCTCGGCTCCGTGTTCAACGACCGTCCCAGCCCGTTCGACCCGTTCGACGCCGTCACCGACAAGCTCGTTGGCATGCCCGACATTCCGCTCGCGCTGCGCTACTTTGGCGGCGCCGGCTTGCAGCACATGAAAAAATACGGCACGCCGTTCGACGCCTTTGCCAAGGTCCGGGCCAAGGCCAGCCGCCACGCCGTGAACAATCCGCTGGCACTGTTTCGCAAGGAGGTGAGCACCCAGGACGTGCTTGACGCGCCGATGATCTGGCCCGGCGTGATGACGCGCTTGATGGCCTGCCCGCCCACCTGCGGCGCGGCCGCCGCGGTGCTGGTGTCGGAAGATTTTGCGAAAAAGCACGGCTTGAAAGCCGACGTCTACATCGCCGCACAAGCCATGACGACCGACCGCGCCAGTACCTTCGAGTCGGACGACATGATGCGCGTGGTCGGCTACGACATGAGCCAGGCGGCTGCGGCCAAGGTCTACGCCGAGGCCGGCATCGGCCCCGATCAACTGGACGTCGTCGAATTGCACGACTGCTTCGCCCAGAATGAATTGATCACCTACGAAGCGCTGGGCCTGTGCCCGGAGGGCGGCGCCGACAAATTCATCAGCGATGGCGACAATACCTACGGCGGCAAGGTCGTCACCAATCCATCCGGCGGCCTGCTCTCTAAAGGCCATCCGCTGGGCGCCACCGGCCTGGCACAGTGCTACGAACTGACGCACCAGCTGCGCGCCACGGCCGGCGCCCGGCAAGTGGCAGGTGCGCGCGTCGCGCTCCAGCACAACCTGGGCCTGGGCGGCGCCTGCGTGGTTACCATGTATCGGGCGGCATGATGAGCAGCACCTACAACGTCACGGGAACATCGGCCTGGATGACGGACGAGCTGGAAGGCTTTCGCGATGCTGTGCGGCGCTTTGTCGGCAGCGAGATCACGCCGCACCAGGAGCGCTGGCGCAAGCAGCAGCACGTCGACCGCGCGCTGTGGAACAAGGGCGGCGAGATGGGCATCCTGTGCGCCGACATCCCCGAACAATACGGCGGCTCGGGCGGCAATTTTGCGCACCAGTCGATCGTGTTCGAGGAACTTGGCTACGCGGGCGACATGTCCTTCGGCATCCATGTGCATGCCATCGTGGCACACTACATCCTGAACCAGGGCACCGAGGCGCAGAAACTTAAGTACCTGCCCAGGCTGGCCAGCGGCGAAATGGTTGCCGCCATCGCCATGTCCGAGCCCGGCGCGGGGTCAGACCTCAAGGGCATTCGCACCACCGCCGTCAAGGATGGCGACGGCTACAGCGTGAACGGCTCCAAGACCTTCATATCGAACGGCTACCTGGCCGACCTGGTCGTCGTCGTGGTCAAGACCGATCTTGACGCGGGCCACAAGGGTGTCTCGCTGCTGCTGCTTGAAACCAAGGACAATCCGGGTTTTCGGGTTGGCCGCATCCTGGAAAAAGTAGGGCAGAAAGGGCAGGACACCTGCGAGCTGTTTTTCGATAACGCCCGCGTACCGTCTGAAAACGTGCTGGGCGGCGTCGAGGGCAAGGGTTTTGCCCAGCTGATGACGGAGCTGCCGTACGAGCGCACCATCCTGGGCGTGGCGGGCGTGGCCGCGATTGAACGCGCGCTGCAGCTGACGGTCGACTACACGCGCGAGCGCAAGGCTTTCGGCCAGGCGCTCATCGACATGCAAAACACCCGCTTCGTGCTGGCCGAGGTCAAGACCGAGGCGACGGTGGCGCGCATCTTCATCGACCGCTGCATCGAAGACACCATTGCCGGGCGCATGGACACGGTGCGTGCCTCGATGGCCAAGTACTGGATCTCGGACCTGCAGTGCAAGGTGATCGACCAGTGCGTGCAGCTGTTCGGCGGTTACGGCTACATGCTGGAATACCCGATCGCGCAAATGTACGTGGACGCGCGGGTGCAGCGAATCTACGGCGGCGCCAACGAAATCATGAAAGAAATCATTGCGCGCTCATTGTAAGGGGAACCCATGACCGGACCGCTTGCAGGGATGCGCGTGGTGGAGATGGTCGGTCTCGGGCCCTGCCCGTTCGCCGCCATGATGCTGGCCGACATGGGCGCCGAAGTGATCCGCATCGACCGCAAGGCGGTGCCGGGCGCGCCCAATCCCTTCCCCATGCTGGGCACCCGCTACGACGTGATGGCGCGCGGGCGCCGTTCGCTCGCGCTTGACCTCAAGCAGCCGGCGGCAAAGGAAGTTGTGCTGCGCCTGCTGGACAAGGCCGACATCGTCATCGAGGGCTTCCGCCCGGGGGTGATGGAGCGGCTTGGCCTGGGGCCGGACGTATGCCATGCCCGCAATGCGGCGCTGGTGTATGGGCGCATCACCGGCTGGGGCCAGCATGGCCCGCTGGCGCAGGCTGCGGGGCACGACATCAATTACGTGGCGCTGACCGGCATGCTGCACGCCATGGGCCGCGCCGATGCGCCGCCGACGCCGCCCTTAAACCTGGTGGGCGACTTTGGCGGCGGAGCCATGATGCTGGCCTTTGGCGTGGTCTGCGCGGTGCTGGAAGCGCGCAAGTCGGGCCGGGGGCAGGTGGTGGACGCCGCCATGACCGACGGTGCGGCGCTGCTGGGCGCCATGATGTACGGCTTGCGCGCGCATGGCAGCTGGAGCGACCAGCGCGGCGCCAACATGCTGGACGGCGGCGCGCACTACTACGACACCTACGCCTGCGCCGACGGCAAGTTCATCTCGATTGGCGCGATCGAGCCGCAGTTCTACGCGCTGCTGCTCAAGCTGGCCGGCATCGACGACCCGGCCTTCGACGCCCAGATGGATGCCGCGCTGTGGCCGTCGCTCACCGAAAAAATCGCCGCCGTGTTCCTCACGCGCGAGCGCGACAGCTGGTGCCACCTGATGGAAGGCACCGACGCCTGCTTCGCACCCGTGCTCGACATGGCCGAGGCGCCGCGCCACCCGCACAACGTCGCGCGCGCGACCTTTGCCGACGTCGGCGGGGTGGTGCAGCCGGCCCCCGCACCGCGCTTTAGCCGCACCGCGCCCGAAATCGGCATCATGCCGGCGATACCCGGCCAGCACAGCGCCGCGGTGCTGGGCGACTGGGGCTGGTCGCAGGCCGACGTGGCGGCGCTGGCGCAGCAGGGCGTGATCTGATGGCGCGTGCACCAAAGCGCCTGCGCGAGGAGTAGTATGGGTGCATCAACAACGCCAGGGAGCCGCCATGGAAGACGTACATCGCACAGGACTGCTGGGCATGCTGGAAATCGAGGAAGTGCCGGGCCGCGACCTGTTCATGGTCGGGCGCTACCTTGATCCGATCGAAGCGCACCTGGCGCGCGGCTGCCTGGTCGCGGCCGGCATTCCCGCCGTGGTCGCGGACGACAATATGTCAAACCAGCCCATGGTGCCCGTGATGGGCGGGGTGCGGGTGCTGGTGCCGGAGTCGTTCATCCAGCAGTCGCAGGAAGTGCTCGCTGCCCTGGCGCGCGGAGATTACGCGCTCGGCGACGACGCCGACGTCGGGCCAGCCGAGTAACGGACAGCATTGCTATTCGTGTTCGGGGTATCGCTTCGCCCTATCTGCCTATCAAAAGCGCCGCCTTGCGGGTTTAAACGCGTCGAAAATTTTGATTTATTCACGACCTCGTAGGGCGGAAAAGCCCGTAGGGCGCATTCCGCCATGAGCCGTCGAGACGCTTGGCGGAATGCGCCCTTCAGCTTTTCTCGCGGGGGCGCCGAGCCCCAACCTCTGTCGGCCCTTTTCGCGCCACTGCCGCGTACCGAGCAAAATAACCTGCAGCTGCCTTACAAAATTTTCCGTCATCCCATGCTCCAGCAACGGCTGGTCCGCCGGTAAATCAAGAATATCAATCGCCGCCGCCAGCAAGGTCATCACGATCAATCCGCACACCATCTGCAAACGCGCCGTCGGCAACTCCTCGTACAGCCTATTTCCTACCGCCGTTTCGCCAGTGCGAGTGCGAGCTGGCGCTCAATCACATCGCGGACATCGTGTCCGCACAGCGCCTTGAGCGTCTCACATACCGCATCAGATCGCAGGAAGGTCGTCTGAGCCGTTGTGGGCCGAAAGTCGCTGGCGTCGGTGAGCATCCACGTTTCAAGTTTGTCGCGCAAATACGCGCGGATGTCCAGATTTGCCATGGGCGCTATCCGGGCGACCGCTTCGATGACATTCCAGGCTCCGTTTTCCACCAAGGCGCATCAGCGGCGGCCAGTCCTGCGGACTCGAAAAATGCGTGCAAGCGGTGCTCAAGGGGATGACGGCGCCGTGCCTTGAAACCATCAGCATGGCCAGTTTTTTTACGTTGGGCGCCGGGTCGGCCAGCGCCATCGCCGCGATGTCGTCCTTGCTCGTATTGTCAAGTTTAAGCCAGGCGGTATAGGCGGCTGCACGCATGCGGATGCTCGGGTGTGCAGTGAACGCACGCACCGCTGCAGCGTCATCGGGATGCCGCATGCCTCCCAGCGCGACCACGCAAATCTGGAGTACAGTTGCCGTCGCCGTACCTGCTGCCAGCACCTGCTGGTACGGAGCGGGAGTGTCAAGCTGGTGAGTGATGAGGTAGGAGATCGCCGCGCCCCGCACCGCCGATTGGCGATCAAAGGTGGGCCAGCGCTGTCTCGCGCTTGACGTCGCTGGCCGGACCCCCGAGCACGGCGCTCAAACCAATGGCCCGCACAGCGCCGAATGCCGACCGCAGCATCGCTTGGTAGAGCGCCGGCCGGGTCTCGGCCGGGAGCAGGGAAATCATTGCCGCAGCCTCGTACATCATGACAATATCGCTTCGCGATGCGAATGCTGCGGCGATCAAGTGTGCGGCATCTGAAGGGGCATGCCTGTGCATGATCTGGAAACAGGCGCGTGCGACTTTTGCGTCCGTGCTGCCAATGCCTTCTAACAGGACCTTTGGTGTCAGCTGGGCGATCAGGGCGCGCTCGAACGTATTGACCCACGCCGTGTGATCGTGGCGGCCTGCCTTGCGCAGGTGGACGATCGCGGGGGCGAGGGCGAGCATGGCCTGCGGCGCTGTGGTGGGCAGCAGGGTAATGAGCGCTGCACGGGCTGCGTCCCGAACCTGGGGCACCCAGTCATTGAGACGCGCGGCAATAGAGGGCAAGAGCTCCACGTGGCGAAGCGTGACAGCGCGCGCGATTGCGCCCTGCCGCGTGTAGCCGGAATAGTCGGCCATTGCGGCCGTCAGATCTGGAACCGAATTGCCGGGGGCTGACGCATCGAGGCGCGCGCGCACGGGGACCGGGGCGGTTTCGCCGGTTCCCATTTTTCCAAACAAGAGTGCGATGATGTTCATGCGGGCAGATCGCCTCGCGACGGTTTTTCGCGCCACTGCCCGGCACCGAGCAGAATAAGCTGCAGCTGCTGCACAAAATTCTCCGTCATCTCATGCTCCAGCAACGGCTGGTCCGCCGGCAAATCAAGAATATCAATCGCCGCCGCCAGCATGGTCATCACGATCAATCCGCACACCATCTGCAAACGCGCCGTCGGCAACTCCTTGTACAGCCCCAAGTCCCGGAAATCCTGCGCCATCTCGTTGGTGAAGTGCGTCACATCGCGGCGAATCGCCACGCGCAGTACGCGGCTGCCGCCCGAACGCTCGCTTGAAATGAACAGAAACACCAGCCGATTCGCCTTCACATACTGCTGGTACACCTGCACCGAGCGGCGCAAGATGTCGCCCTTGGACGGGTCGACCTGGCGCGCCTCGCGCAGCAGCCGGCGCAGCGTGATGCCCATTTCCTCGACCAGTTCCAGCCCCAGATTCTCGGGGCTGGCAAAGTGGCGGTAAAAGGCATTGGGCACCATGCCTGCCTGGCGCGCGATCTCGCGCAGCGAAATGCTGGTAAAGCTGCGCCCTTCGCCCACCAGCGTGAGCGCCGCGTGCAGCAGCGCCCTGTGGGAGACGGCCTTGCGTTCGCTACGGCTGTGGACGTCAAGTCGCTGCAAGTCAATATCTGGATTGGGCATGTTGTTCAGTGTGTACGGGTGTTACCGCATTTTACACGTGCGATTGAGGGGCAAACCTCTAAATCCCCGCCAACTTCTTGACTTTGAGTGTACGACTGTACACAATATGATCTGTTGAGATAAAGCAGGGGTTCCAATGACATCGATCCGCAATGCACTTACCAGCCTGGCTGACATGTTCGCCTACCCGCTGCGCCATTCGCACTACCTGGAGCTGGTCAACCCGCTGTGGACCGAGCACGTGCTCAAGGCGCGTGTGGTCGGCGTGCAGGACGAAACAGCCGACACGCGCACGCTGACGCTGCGCCCGGGGCGCGGTTGGCGCAGCCACCGCGCCGGGCAGTTCGTGCGCCTGGGCGTGCCGATTGACGGTCAGCGCCATACCCGCACCTATTCGATTTCGTCGGCCCCGGCGCGCGAGGACGGCTGCATCACCGTCACCGTCAAGACGGTTGACGGCGGGCGCGTCTCGCAGCATCTGGCGCGCCGCGTGGTGGTGGGTGAATACCTGCCGCTGGGCGAGCCGCAGGGCGAATTCGTGCTGCCCGAATCGATGCCGGTGCACCCGCTGTTCATTACCGGCGGCAGCGGCATCACTCCGGTCATGAGTATGCTGCGCAGCTACGTGCTCGAATACGACGTCATTCCCGACACGGTGCACATGCACTACGCGCCACATGTTCAGGACGTGATCTTTGGCGCCGAACTGGGCGAACTGCAGGCCAGCCAGAAGCACTACCAGCTGCACAAGTACTACACCCGCGCCAGTGCGCAGGAGGCCAGCGTCCACTTCAGCGCGCAGCAGTTGGAGCGCGCCTGTCCCGACTGGCGCGAGCGCGAAGTGTGGGCCTGCGGCCCGGCCGCTATGCTCGACGCGGTCGAGGCGCACTGGGAACAGGCGGGCCTTGCGCGCCAGTTGCACACCGAGCGCTTTCACGCCAGGGTGGCGCCGCTGCCGGGGGCCGGCGTGAAGGCCGGGCGCGTGTGGTTTGCCGCCAGCGGCGTACAAGCGCAGTCGGACGGCGCCACCGTTCTATTGCGCGTGGCTGAAGACGCGGGCTTAAATCCTCCGCACGGCTGCCGCATGGGCATCTGCCACGGCTGCAACACAACCTTGGTCAGCGGCTGCGTGCGCGACTCGCGCACGGGTTCCTTGATCAGCGAAGCGGGCGACACCGTGCAGGTATGCGTGTGCACCGCCGTCGGCGACGTCGAACTCGCGCTGTAAATCATTTAACAGGAAACCACCATGTCGATACCCGCCCACCTGACGCTTGACGACATCGCCGGCTTTGGCCGCGAGATTGAAGCGATCCGCAATGAAGTGATGGACAGCCGCGGCGAGCGCGATGCGCGCTACATCTACCGCCTGATCAAGGTCCAGCGCAGCCTGGCGCTGGGCGCGCGCGTTGTCATCTACGCCAGCCTGGCGCTGCTGCCGCAATGGGGCCACGCCTTGGCCCTCTGGCAGCTGTTCTGGCCCGTGATCGGGCTTGGCACGCTGATGCTGGGCTGCGCCAAGATCCTCGAGAACATGGAGATCGGCCACAATATCTCGCATGCCCAGTGGGACTGGCTGCGCGACCCGGCGATCCAGTCGGGCAGCTGGGAATGGGACCACGTGTGCCCGTCGGACCAGTGGAAGCACTCGCATAATGTGAAGCACCATACCTGGACCAATGTGTTCGGCAAGGATGCCGACGTGGGCGGCTACGGCTTGCTGCGCCTGTTCTCGAACCAGCGCTGGAAGCCGTTCAACCTGGGCAATCCGGTGTATGCGCTGCTGCTGGCGCTGCTGTTCGAATGGGGCATCGCCATCCAGGAACTGGAACTGGGGCGCGTTCTGTCGGGCCGCATGACGTGGGCCAGCATCGGCCCGATGTGGCGCAAGACGCGCGCCAAAATGGGGCGCCAGATCCTCAAGGACTATATCCTGTTCCCGCTGCTGGCCGGCCCCTTCTTTTTGTATGTGTGCGGCGCCAATGCGACCGCCAATGTGATCCGCAATCTGTGGACTTACCTGATCATTTTTTGCGGCCACTTCCCGATGGACGTGCACGTGTTCACCAAGGAGGAAG
The DNA here is from genome assembly GCF_049896185.1 of Massilia sp. TSP1-1-2. Taxonomy (NCBI): domain Bacteria; kingdom Pseudomonadati; phylum Pseudomonadota; class Betaproteobacteria; order Burkholderiales; family Oxalobacteraceae; genus Massilia; species Massilia sp. TSP1-1-2. The sequence goes on along the minus strand of NZ_JAFCTU010000006.1, from coordinate 199,537 downwards.
TGGAGAACGAAACGCGGCAGCACTGGTATGTGCGCCAGCTGCTCGGTTCCTGCAATATCGGCGGCGGCAAGCTGTTTCATATCATGAGCGGCAACCTCAGTCACCAGATCGAACATCACCTGTTCCCCGACATGCCGAGCAACCGCTACCCGGAAGTGGCGCCGCGCGTGCGCGCGCTGTGCGCGCGCTACAAACTGCCGTACAACAGCGGCTCGCTCACGCGCCAGTTTGGCACCACGGTATTGCGCATCCTGCGCATGACTTTTCCCGGTTACAGCCCGCTGCTTGACGGGCCGCCGCCGGTACGCGTCAAGGTAGCCTTATAACAGACTGTCGCCGGGATAAAACGCGATGCTGTCGCGCCCGGCCTTTTTGGCCAGGTACATGGCCGCGTCGGCATGCTTGAGCAGCAAATCGGCGCTGCTGCCATGCTGCGGGTAGACACTCACGCCGATGCTGCAGGTGGCGCTAAAGAGTGCATCGCCCAGCATGATCGGTTCGGCCAGCACCTTTTGAATTTTCGCCAGCATTTCGCCGATATGCAGGCAGGTGCGCGCAAAGGCGTCGCTGCCGGCGTCGCAGCTGTGCAACGAGATGAGCACGAACTCGTCGCCGCCCAAACGCGCCACGGTGTCGCACTTGCGCACGCATGATTGCATGCGCGCCGCCACTGACTTGAGCAGGACGTCGCCGGCTTCATGGCCTTGCGTGTCGTTGATGAACTTGAGCCGGTCCAGGTCAAGGAAGGCGACCGCCATCAAAAACCTGCCCCGTTCAGCCAGCGCCAGCGCCTGGCCCATGCGGTCCATCAGCATGCGCCGGTTGGGCAGGCCGGTGAGCGCGTCGTGGCTGGCCATGCGCTCGAGTTTTTCTTCGGAGTCGCGCGCCTTGGTGATGTCGCTCATTGTAAAGACGAAATGCGTGGCGCGCCCCGCCATGTCGCGCACCGGCGCGACCCGCACCTCGTTCCAGAACTTGCCCTTGTCCTTGCGCGCGCTGTGCAGCACGGCGCGCCCGTCGCGCTGCTCGCGCATGGCCAGCAACAGCGCTTGCGGCCCGGCGTGGTCGGCGGGGTCGTCATCATCATGCGCCAGCAAGCGCTCAATGCCGCCGGCAGTCGCTTCGTCGAACGAGAACCCGGTGATCCGTTCAAAGGACGGGTTCACGTACACCACCGGGTTGCCAGGCTTGAGGCAACTGGTGATGACGATCGCGTCCAGGCTCGATTCGATGGCCCGGTTGCGCAGGCGGATTGCCTCGTCGGCGGCCACGCGCAAGGTGACGTCGCGCGACATGCCAACGATGCCGATCACCTGCCCGCCTTCATCCTTGACCGGCACCTTGGTGGTCGAGAACCAGCGGTGCACGCCGTTGTGGTTGACGTTTTCCTCGAGCTGGTCGACCAGGGCGGTGCCGGAGTCGATGATGGCCTGCTCGTCGTCGTAAAACTGGCGGCCGCATTCGCCGGGGAACAGCTGCAAGTCCGATTTGCCGAGCAGGTCGTCGGGCGACGCCACGCCGATGCAGTCGGCGCTAGCGTTGTTGGCAAGAACAAAGCAGCCGGTCGTGTCCTTGACGTAGATCTGGTCGGGCATATTGTCGATCAGGGTGCGCAGCAGGCTGCGCTCGTCGGCCACGTGGCGCGCCAGCGACAGGCGCGCGCCGATGCCGGCCCTGAGCGCCGCGTTCTCGGCCTCGAGTGCGGCAATGCGCGCCAGCGCAGCGTCCAAAGCCGTCTGCGCGTCGGGCGGGTTGTCGATGGGCTGCTCGGATGGTCCGCTGTGCACGCGTGGGTCCCTCAAAAATGGTGCCTGATCGGCAAGTAGTATGCAGTGGTGCAATTGCAGGGCTGCTCAAGAATGAGCGATTTTGGTATAAATCGCAAGTGCCGCAAAGCAAACGTACGCTTGCGGGGTCTGGTCCATCAGCCACCCCGGCCCAGGCGCTCGATCAGATCAAACAGCGCCATCCCCGCCAGCATCGCCGCAGAAAAAATGAGGGGCTTGGCGCCACCGCTGGCGGGCGAGGCCAGCGCCGGGCCCGGGCAGTAGCCGGCCAGGCCCCAGCCGGCGCCAAAGGCGAGGCTGCCCAGCACCAGGCGGCAGTCGATATCGTCCCTTTACGGCAAACGCATGACGTCGCCGAGCAGCGACTTGTCGCGCTTGGACGCGAAGCGGAACGCAATTAGCCCGATCAGGATCGCGCCGCCCATGACGAAGCCGAGCGAAGGATCCCAGCGGCCGGCCAGGTCGAGAAAACCGATGACCTTGGACGGATCGGTCATGCCGGAAATAATCAGGCCTATGCCGAACAGCAATCCGGCCGGCAGCGCGATGATGATATGCACGGTGTGCCCCTTATCCAATATCGTAGCGAACGAGAAAGACGGTAGCCAAGCCGGCCCCCATGAAAGCGAGCGTGGCGGCCAGCGAACGGAGCGAACGGAGCGAACGGAGCGACAGGCGCGACAGACCGCACACGCCGTGCCCGCTGGTGTAGCCTGAGCCGTAGCGGGTGCCCAGGCTGACCAGCAAGCCGCCCAGGATGCCGCTGATGCCCGCAATGCGGCCGTTAAACAGGATCAGCAGCGATGCCGCCAGGCCGATCAAGGCGCCGCCGGCCAGCGAGGCCCACGGCGTGAAGTTTGGCCAATCGATCATCATGTTGTTGCTCCTTCGGCGGTGGCACAATACAGCTGGGACAGCACCTGCATGACTGCCAGCGCTTCGGCACTGGCCATGCTGTAAAAAATTTGCTTGCCTTCGCGGCGGGTTGTGACCAGCGCTTCGTCGCGCAGCACGGCCAACTGCTGGGAAAGTGTGGGCTGTTGAATTCCCGAAATGCTTTCCAGCTCGCCCACGCACAGCGGCCCTTGCGTGAGCTGGCACAGCAACAGCAGCCGGTCGCGGTTGGCGAGTACCTTGAACAGGGTGCAGGCGCGGGTTGCCGCTGCCTGCATGGCGGCGGGGTCGAGCTGGGCGAGGTCGTTCATTGTCGGGCCTGTCCTTGGGGCGTAATGCGCAGAGATATTATCTAATCACACAGAATATAATTCAATAGATTAATGGCGGGCTGGTGGGCGCTCGGCGGCGATGGTTCGAGGAGGCGCCAGGGCGCGTCGACAGCCGCGTGGGGGGAAGGATTTGGCCGCAGGGCGCGGCAAGTGCGCGTAGCGGCCAGGTGTGCCAATTGCCGCAGCGCGGCCGTTGCCGGCGCGAGCCGCGCAGGTGGATAGGTCGTCCCGATTACCTGTACTGGCGCGGCGCGGCCGTCATTTTTTGATAACCCGTGGTTTATCGTCCGGCAGGGCAAGTGCGAATCCCGAACGGCAGATACGCGGGACAAAAGCGGAAGATGCCGGTCGCCAGCGGGACGACGCCGATCCAGCCCCAGGCGCCGATCGCGCCGAACAGTGTTGCGCCGATCAGGCCCAGTCCGGCGGCGATGCGCAAGGCGCGGTCCACATTACCTACATTGGTTTTCATGATGTTCCTTGGTGCTGGTGATGGGTGTGTCAGTGGCGCGCGGCGTTGCGCGCGGGAGCCGGGGCGTGGTCCAGGTCCGGTTTGCGCCACGGATCGATGTGCGTCATGAGCGAGAGCACGCGATGCCGTTCCATTACGTTGCGGCGCGCCGCCACAGCAATGTCATGCCCGGCTTCGACCGGGATCGCGGCGTCCACCTCGAGATGGGCGTCGACCACGATCATGTCGCCCATCTTGCGGGTGCGCACGTCGTGCACGCCCATCACGCCCGGGGTAGCGGTCAGCGTGGCGATGATCGCCTTCAGTTCCTGTTCGTCGACGCCGCGGTCCATCAATTCATGCAGGGCGTCCCACGCGAAGCTCGAACCCATCTTGATGATCATCAGGCCGACGACCAGCGCGGCGATCGGGTCGAGCAGCGGATAGCCGGCCAGGTTACCGGCGATTCCGATGCCTACTACCAGCGACGAGGCTGCGTCTGAGCGGGCATGCCAGGCATTGGCGACGAGCATGCTCGACTTGACTCGGGTGGCAATCCGCAGCATGTAGCGAAACAGGATTTCCTTGGACACCAGGGCCACCGCAGCGACGCCGAGCGCGACCGCGTGGACCACCGGGATATCGTGCGGGTTTTGCAGCTTGTCGATGGCCGACCAGGCCATGCCGGCGCCGACGGCCAGCAGCAGGGCGCCCACCACCAGGGAAGCCGCGTTTTCGAAGCGTTGATGGCCGTAGGGGTGTTCGGCATCGGCTTCCTTGGCGCCGTGGTGGCTGGCAAAGAGCACCACGAAATCGGCCACCAGGTCAGAGAGCGAATGGATGCCGTCGGCCACCAGGCCCTGCGATTTGGCGAGCACGCCGACGGTGATCTGCACGCCGCTCAGCGCGATGTTGACCGCTACGCTGACCCAGGTGCTGCGCGAGGCGGCGGCGGTGCGCTCGGCCGGGGTGTGAGCTTGGTCTTCGGGATCGTCGACAGGGACGTTAAAGTCGGTCAAAGGCACCTCGGTAACACGGTCGCGCTGCGCGGGCCTTCATTTTGGCAGCATCCTGCGCAAGGTGTCGTCGCGCAAAAAATAATGGTGATACAAGGCGGCCGCCGCATGCAGGCCGACGAGGACATAGCCGAGCGTCGCGATGGTCTCATGGATTTCCTTGATCGACTCCGCCAGGTCCTTGCTCTGGCTCAGCAGCGGGGGAAGATGCAGGCCGAAGAAGGGGATGGTCGACCCTTTGGCACTGAGGATGAGCCAGCCCAGTAGCGGCATGGCCAGCATGAAGATATACAGCGCTGCCTTCATCAGCGTGGCGCCGGTAGTTTGCCAAGCGGCGGGGGAGGGCGAAATTGCGGGGGCGGGGCCGCGCAGGTGGACCGCCAGGCGCAGCGAGGCGAGCACGAGCACCGACAGGCCGAGCATGTAGTGCCAGGTTTTCATGGCGTCGCGCTCGGCGCTGCCTTTCGGGAAATAGCCGCGCAGTTCCATGCTCAGGTAGACCGCGACCAGCAGCACGAGCATCAGCCAGTGCAGGCTGATCGCTAGCCAGCCGTAGCGTGCAGGACTGTTTCTCCAATTCATACTTGCTCCAGAATCATTATGCCAGATGAGGTAAATCGCGGCGAAGTCGCGACAGTCTGACTTGCCCGCGCGCGACTACCTGTAGCAAGTGTAGCCAGTGTAGTGAGGGCTAGTCACAAAATCGTTGATGTGCGTCAAATTATACGGGCTGGGACTGAGGCAGGAACCCGTGCGCAAAAAGCCGCAGGTCAACGGTTTGTTGGACGACGCTAACTCCAGCGCAGGAAACTTGGATGCTGCAAATCTATGAGCCAAGCGTGAATGGCACGAACGGCCAGTTCACGCGGCAACACCAGTTCGCTCGACGGGGTGTAAATTGAGCCGTCGTCATCTTTAAATGAGATGGTATTACTATTCGCGGAAATGCTGTCGGGATCGCTCGCATCATGTGAACGATGCTCACCTATTCGTGCAACGGCATATGCCCCAGAACACCATAAGCAAAAGTCGCCCAAGCTATCGGTATCATGCCAAACTGAAGCTTCGATTAGACAGTCACGGTCGGTGGGAATACCAATCCAAGTAGCGGCCGCATTTCCTGAACTAAACGTCTCAGTCACCGGCACTGGGCTGGGGGTGAACCGGATGATCGTTAGTTCGTATTGTCGGCCACTGGAACGTTCCAATACCTCTTCTTTAGCGGAAATGATCCTGCAGAAAATGTGGAAGAAGCTACGGAGGATCTGAGGAAGCGTTTTCTTGCTCATTTAGTTTCTTTGTATATGTGTCCCGGCCGCTCCTGGCCGGTCACTGCCGAGTGTACTCGACGGCACGACAGGGCCAAACGGCTCGGTAGCTCCGCCCCGAATTAGTCATTAGGCACAGTGCATCGAAAGCTCAAAAGCACTTCCCGCCTCACCGGGACGCCAGCCCTGCTGAAGCGCCAGTCCAATGGCGCGCTCTACGATGGGGGGAGAGATAACGCCGGCTGGGGGTTTGCATGCATGAAAGGAAGTATGGATGCAAAAAAGTTGGGAGGTAAATGAATCCAAACGACCAAAAAACAAAAAACCCGCATTCTCACAGGGAGAGATGCGGGTTTCTGTACGTCACTGGACTTCTTGAAACGTGTTCTTGGTGGTGATAGGTGGACTGTAATTGTGGCTTGAAAGCCGCATGTATGCTTAGTCCGGTGCGTTTAGATATCCGATCTGCCCCTAAACATGCCCCGAAAAGTGTTTTCAACGAGCTGGCCAAGCTAGCTATAAGAGACATTAGCTTTGTTAAGAGGTGTTTTGGCGCCTCCCATAGTAGACATGAAGCCTTTAGGTCGTTATTATTTGGCAATAATGCAAGGGGGGGCTTTGTGAGATTCGGATGGAAAACGCGGGTTGGTCTAGTGCTGTCAGCAGTTTGGGTCTGCCTTGTCATTTTGGTCGCGGACGACAATCGCAGCGGTGAAGTCTTGGGGCTCGGGGTCCTTCCGCTCGTTATCCTCTGGGGTCTCGTCTGGGCGGTTGCGGGCTGGCGCGCACAACGCCCGATAAAGTCTGAGATGCCAGAAGCGACGGTTCTGGAAGCGAAACGGAAACGGCGCCATCGTATTCGAACTTTTATAGCGGTCGTAGCGGTCCTAGCAATCGGTTTGTTCGCCGCTACCTGGCAGTTTCACGTTGCGGACAACGAAGCCGGCGGAAACGCTATTTCGTACTGGTTCGGCGAGTGGCTGGTTTACGGCCTCTTCGCATACATGTTGTTCCGCCTTACTCCCCGGCTGCCTCCCGGATACGGCGCCGTACTGGCAGCCCTCGTTGTGGTGGGCGGGGTCAACTACAAGAGTTACGCAACGATCAGAGAAGACCGCCATGCGCTTCTTTCATTGGCGAAGGCGGCCCCGCTCATAAACAAAATGCGGTCCGGCGTACTGGTTAGCGATCAGGAGGTCAAAGATGCTCAGGTCGGAATGATAGAGCCAATAATGCTGGCGGAGGCGGCCTACAGCCGCGACGTGTTAGCGACCACCGCTACATACACTAAAACAATTTCCGGTCTCCATCCAGAACTGATGCTCACGCCTACGTCGCTGGCATCAGCAAGCCTACGGGTCCAAACCCGTGCAACTTTGGAGGTGTGGAAGCAGGCTACCGCCGATTACAAGAATCAGTTGGATGCAGCTACCGCCCGTGGCAAGCTCGGTATTCGGGCGGCGCAGTTACAGTTGCCCGTTGCCATGGCGGCATCGGCTGCAAGCGGGTTCGATGAGTCGTCAGCCCAACTCAGTACCTATCTCGACGCACTCGTCAGTTCCGAAACGGAAGCCAGCGGCACGGTCGAGGGTATTCTCGACTTGATGGACGCCAGCCCGGGCGGTTACGCTGTCGACAAGGGGCCGCCGGTTAACCTGTTGTTCAATGACGAAGCGACTCTGGCGCGTTACCGTCAGTTGGTAAATGCAATGGTGACAGCGAGCCAGCGTGATACGGAAGCGCGGGCTCGCCTGCTCAACTACCAATCTGATAGTACCAAGGAGTTGACTGACCTTTTGAAGCACTGAGGCCGCGACAAACATGTGGGCTGTTGAGGGCACTCAGTTCTTGCCGATGGTGCGGGTAGCTAGCAGCGTGGCCAACTATCAAGGGGGCCTCTCCAAATCCGAGGTCAATGGTCAAGTTTGACACAGGGGCGCGCGGGCCCGGAGGCAGCTTTTGTTTTCTCGAAAATCTCTATAGACGTGTCATTTGGATTTTGATGCCAGTTTGTGAATCGCTGCGATATCGTGTTTGCACGTGCGGCTGCTTTCCTTTGCTTGCGACAGAATGGAAGCAACCTCTTTTTTGAGCGTCAGCATTTGCCTATTGAGTGATCTGGGCTTGTTAGCGTTGCGACTGCTGCGCGCCTTGCCTACGGCCGTCCGAGGGCCTGTGGACCGGTCCCATGGTGTCCATGTAGAGATTTGTATTGCCTGCCTCGCCCTACGCTCCGGCGTCCATCCGTTGGCCATGCTTAGCCTCCAATAGTTCGTTTGATTGATTCGATGGTCTTCCGCGCGCACGCGCACGCGGGGATATTGTGGGTTAGCGATAAAGCGAAGAATACGGAGCGGTGTCCAGTAGGTGGGGCGTAGGCTTTTCAGCCCCCCTCCCGCCCTCCCTCGCCTGCGCGCGTAATGGTCGCTTTATCGTCGCCATTGTTCACTTGCTGCTGATACGCGACATTTTGCTGGCGAACGAAGGTTGCCGCTTTGGGATGCTTCACTTCGGCCAGCGTTTCCAGCGTCGCGCGACATTGTGCCTGCGCCTTGAAGGCCAGCCGTAAATATGTCTCGGTCGCGCTTAGGTGTTCGCCCATGTTCAGCGCGGCCCGTCTCGCCAGCTCATTGAACACGGTGTCGAGCGTCGCCGCCTGCGCGGTCAATGTCGCTTCCACGTCGGACAAGTCGCCGGCCTTCACCCTGGCGATCTTGTCCCGCATCACGCCGACGGCTTCCGATAACTCGACTACGCCAAACGATCCCTGCGCGAAGTTCGATGACGTGACGGCATTGGCGACGGTGGACGATAGTCCGAGTTCTGCTTTCTGGCGTTCGCGGGTTTTTCCATCCTCCTGCGTGACCGTCAGCACATTGGCCTTCGCTGGCGCTGGTGCTAGTGCGGTCAATTTGCGCTTGGTCGTGCTTGCCATAATGTTCGTGCCTTTCATTTGCTCGTTGCCATCCTCGTGCCTTGCTTCCGGTAGGAGATGGTAAATCTATAGAGGTGTACACGTGGCGTACCAGACGAAGGCCAAAAACAGGCCATTTAGGTACACCTGGCGTACCTAAACGGCTTGTTTGTTCATGCGCCTAGTACACGTGGTGTACCTAAATCGCCATTTTTCATCGCGGTAGGTACACGTGGCGTACTGGGCGCTTTTTTTCAAGCGGCTTCGGCGGATCAAGCCAGCCGTTCAGCGGTCGCGTGCCCTTGGCGCTTCGCCATGTCCAGCGCACCGCGTTTCTCGATCTGGCGTAGTACGTCCAGGATGACCGGCGCTTTGATTTCTGCGATAGGGTGCCTGCCGATCAGTGGGAACACGTCCACCTCCAGCCGGTGCAGGATGTTGGTGGCGGTGCGGTCCTGCCACGAAGCGAGCTTGTTGGAGTGCCATTCACGTGCGACGGCTTCAAAGGTATTCGCCGCCACGGTCGCCTTTTGCTGCTTCTCGATGCGCTTGGCCTGCGCCGGGTCCACGCCGACCGCCATCTGCTTGCGCGCCGTGTCGCGTTTGGCGCGGGCATCGGCAAGTGATACCTCATCGTAGGCACCAAAGGCGAGCCGGCTTTCTTTGCCGCTTGCCTGCTTGAACTTCATGCGCCACAGTTTCGCGCCGGTCGGCATCACTTCCAGGTATAGCCCGCCGCCATCGGCCAGCTTGTAGGCCTTGTCGCGCGGCTTGGCGTTCTTGATCGCTTTGTCAGCAAGGGGTAGGACGATTTTGGGCATTTTTTGGGGCATCCAATCTTAGGGGCATCGTTCAGACCCCCAAGACTGCCCCCAAAAAACATAGGTGTCAATGGGCAAACTTTGGCACTACAGGCGTAAAAAAACCCCTAAGCGTTTGATTTCTTAGGGGTTTTTAGGCGAACATCGTTGATGTTTGCCATGTCTTTGGTGGTGATAGGTGGACTTGAACCACCGACCCCAGCATTATGAATGCTGTGCTCTAACCAACTGAGCTATATCACCCAACAGGCGAGCATTATAGGCACCACATTTAAACCTGTCAAGCGGTTCGCGTTACAAGCTTTTTCTGGCAGCAATGTGGGCCAGCATCTTCCCCGCCGTATTGTCAGCCAAACAATCAATCACGAGCCGATCGGGCATCGAACGCAGCCACGTAAGCTGGCGCTTGGCAAGCTGGCGCGTGGCGATGATAACGGTCTCGCGCAGGCCGGCGCGGTCGATCACGCCATCCAGATAGTCCCACGTCTGCCGATAGCCCACGCAGCGCATCGACGGCAGCGCCGGTTGCAGGTCGCCGCGCGCGCGCAGGCGCGCCACCTCGGCCACGATGCCGCTTTCGTCGCTGGCGCCGAGCATCTGGTCGAAGCGATTTGCAATGCGCCGGTGCAGCACGCTGCGGTCCGACGGCTCCAGGCCGAACGACAGCAATTCGAACGGCAGCGCAAGCTTGGGGCGCCCCAGCAGCAGCTCCGACATCGGCCGGCCCGACAGCGCGATGATCTCCAGCGCGCGGTTGATGCGCTGGGCGTCGTTGGGCGCCAGGCGCTCGGCCGTCACCGGGTCGAGTGCGCGCAGCTTGTCGTGCATGCCCGGCCAGCCGATGCGCGCCGCTTCTGCTTCAATCTCGGCGCGCAGGGCCACGTCCGCAGTCGGCAGGTCGTCCAGGCCTTCGCTCAAGCCCTTGTAGTACATCATGGTGCCGCCCACCAGCAGCGCCAGCTTGCCGCGCGCGTTGATTTCGGCCACCAGGCGCAGCGTGTCGATGCGGAACTGGGCCACCGAATACGACTCGGTCGGGTCGATGATGTCGATCAGGTGGTGCGGCGCGCTGGCCAGTTCTTCGGCACTTGGCTTGGCCGTGCCAATGTCCATGCCACGGTAGACCAGCGCCGAATCGACCGAGATGATTTCGGCCGGGAGCTCGCGCGCGATCGCCAGCGCGGCGGCGGTCTTGCCCGACGCGGTCGGGCCCATGATGGCAACGGCGAGCGGCTTCATGACGCCACCGCCGCCGGGTGCAGCGCCAGCAGGCGCACCGAGACAAAAATGCTGGCGCCCAGCGTGCAGGCGATCGCCGCCAGCGGGTACAGCGTGCCGTTGTAGGTGGCGCCAACCGCCGTGCCGACGACGAAAGCGACGCACATGTAGAGCGCCCCCATCAAGCCGGCGGCGGTGCCGGCCTGCTGCGGAAACGGCGTGACCGAACCGGATTGCGAGACCGGGAAATTGACGCCGTGCGCGAGCATCGTCAGGAACATGGCGCCGGTGACCAGCGCCCAGTGGGCCAGCCCAAAGCCGGCGGCGGCCAGGAACAGCGCGCCGGCGCCCACCGACAGCGTGCTGCCGATGCGCAGCGTGACGGCAGGGCCGAACGTAGGCAGCAGGCGCCGGCACACGATAGTGCCCGTCATGTAGCCCGACACGCCAAACGCAAAACAGTAGCCGAACCATTCGGTGGGCACCTGCAAAATGCGGATCAGGACCGGCGACGAACCCGAGATGAAAGCGAAGATCGAACCGTACGACAGTGCGCCCGGCAGTGCATGGGCCCAGAATTGGCGCGAACCGAGCACCAGGCGCCAGTTGGCGGCCAGCCCGGCAAGTTCGGTGGCGCGCGCATCTTTGTGCTCGTTGGTTTCGGGCAGGCGCAGGATGACGGCGGCCAGCACTGCGCTTGACAGCAGCGTGAGGGCGACAAAGGCGGCGCGCCAGCCGAACGTCACCTGCAGGTAGGAGCCGAGGATGGGGCCAGTGAGCGGCGCCAGCGCCAGCCAGGTGCTGACACGGGCGATCACGCGCACGCTGTCGGCCGGCGCGTACGCGTCGCGCACGATCGCGCGCGCGATGATGATGGCCGAGCAGCAGCCCAGTGCCTGCACGAAGCGCGCCGCGATCAACAGTTCAATGGAAGGCGCAAAGGCGCACAGAAGGCTGGCCACGACGTACAGGCCCAGGCCCCAGATGACGACCGGGCGCCGCCCGTAACGGTCCGACAAAGGGCCGATAACCAGTTGCGCCAGCCCGAAGGCGATCACGAACATCGACAGCGTCAGCTGCACGGTTGCCATGGGCGCGCCAAACACGCTGCCCAGGCTGGGGAGCGAGGCCAGGTACAGGTCGGTGGAGAGCGGCTGCAGCATCAGGAAACACGCCACCAGCAGCAGGATGGGGGCGTGCGCGTACCGCGCCAGAGGTTGGATCGCGCCGCTAGTCTGGTTCATCACTGGCCGCGCAGGAACAGCTTGTCGAGCGCGGAGATCTCCAGCTGGACCCAGGTCGGGCGCCCGTGGTTGCACTGGTCGGCGCGCTCGGTCGACTCCATCTGGCGCAGCAGCGCGTTCATCTCCGGCACCGACAAGATACGGTTGGCGCGCACCGCCGTGTGGCAGGCGAGGGTGCCCAGCAGCTCGTTGCGCCGCTCGACCAGCACGCGCGAGCCGCCAAACTCGCGCACGTCGCGCAGCACGTCGCGCGCCAGGGTCTGGGCGTCGGCGTTCTTGAGCAGCGTGGGCACCGAGCGCACCGCCAGCGTGGTGGGCGACAGGGCCGCGATGTCAAAGCCGAGTGCCTTGAGCGTTTCCTGGTTTTCCTGGGCGGTGCCCACTTCCACGGCGTCAGCGTAAAAGGTGACGGGAATCAGCAGCGACTGGACCTGCATGTCGTGGCCGTCGGCGCGCGCGTCGAGCGCGTTCTTGATCTGCTCGTAGAGGATGCGCTCGTGCGCGGCGTGCATGTCGACCAGCACCAGGCCCTTGGTGTTCTGGGCCAGGATGTAAATGCCGTGCAGCTGGGCCAGCGCGAAGCCGAGCGGGAACTCGTCGCTCGACATGCCCTGGGCCGGCGCGCTGTAGGGCGTGACCGGTGCGCCGGCGGCGAACAGGGCGCCGTAGCTGTTCGTGGTTTGTGCCACGCCGGCGCCGTCGTGCCGGTTGGCGCTCGCGTAGGGCGAGGGCGAAAAGGTGGCCGGGTAGCCCGTCGCGAGCTGGGCGCCAAAGGTGGTTTGCTCGTGCTCGCGGCGCCAGGAACCGGGATTGGCGGCATTGGCGGTATTGGCGCCATTGGCGCCGCCGTTGACGTCGGCGGCCGGCAGCGGCGCGGGGGCGGTGCCAAAGTTGGTGGCCGACGTCAGCGCCAGCGCGCGCTGCACAGCGTGGAACACGAACTGGTGCACCGAGCGGCTGTCGCGAAAGCGCACTTCGATCTTGGATGGATGGACGTTGACGTCGACCAGCGCCGGGTCAAGGTCGAGCGCCAGCACGTAGGAGGGAAAGCGGTCGCCGTGCAGCACGTCCTGGTAGGCGGCGCGCACCGCGTGCACCAGCAGCTTGTCGCGCACGTAGCGGCCATTGACGTAAAAGAACTGGCCGTCGGCGCGTGCCTTGGACGCCGTGGGCAGGCCCGCGAAGCCGTGCACGCGCAAGGGGCCGGCCGATTCATCGATCGGCAAGCGCGCCTCGGCAAAGTCATTGCCCAAAATGTGGGCGCTGCGCTTGGCCATGGCGCACACGTTCCACTGGTCGATGGTGCGGCCGTTGTGCGACAGCGAAAACGCGACGTCAGGGCGCGCCAGCGCGATGCGGCGCACCACTTCGGCGCAGTGGCCGTATTCGGTCTGTTCGGACTTGAGAAACTTGCGCCGCGCCGGCGTATTGAAATACAGGTCCTGCACGTCGATGGTGGTGCCCTGCGCGCCCGACGACGGGGCGACCGTGCCGTGATGGGAGCCGACGATTTCCCATGCGTGTGGCGCGTCGGCCGTGCGCGAGGTGACCGTGACGGCGGCGACGGCCGCGATCGAGGCCAGCGCTTCGCCGCGAAAGCCGAGCGTGGCGACGTTTTCCAGGTCGGTCAGGGAAGCGATTTTTGATGTGGCGTGGCGAGCCAGCGCGAGCGGCAACTGCTCGGGGGCGATGCCGCGGCCATTGTCGGTGATGGCGATGCGTTTTACGCCGCCTTCTTCCAGGCGCACGGTGATCTGGGTGGCGCCCGCGTCGAGCGCGTTTTCCAGCAATTCCTTGACCACGGCGGAAGGGCGTTCGACGACCTCGCCGGCGGCAATTTGCGAAATTAACTGATCGGGAAGAGCCTGGATGGGGCGATGGGCGAGGACAGAATTCATCAACGAATTATATCGCTTGCGGCTTGTTCCTAAAATAAACGTCGTGGGGTGGATGCAATCGGTCGACGGCAAGTGTCGCGTGGGTGCATGCACTTGGCCGATTGCATCCGCCCGATGGAAAACGCCCTCGTGGTCCCGGCTTTGCGCCCTCGTAGGGCGGATGCAATTCGCCGAAGGCATGCGTTACGTTGATGCATGCAATTGGCCGATTGCATCCGCCCAACGAAAAGCGCCGTCGTGATCCCGGCTTTGCGCCCTCGTAGGGCGGATGCAATCGGCCGAAGGCATGCGTTACGTTGATGCATGCATTGGCGGATTGCATCCGCCCTACGAAAGCCGGCTATTGTTGTTCGCGCACGGGGATGGGGGCGTTGCACAGATCGATGTAGCCGGCCGCGACCTTGGTCCACGGGCCGCCGCGGTTGCGCTGCGCTTCGACTGCGGCCTTGAAGGCGGTGCTGTCGGTGCGCATCACTTCAAATTTTGCGCGCTCGGCCACCGGCACGTCGGCCGCCACCTTCACCGACAGGATCGGCACGTTCTGCTCGGGCTTGTCGTAAAAGCCCATCGGCGCACTGCCGCGCGGCAGCGTCGAGAGCAGCGGCATGCCCGACACCACGCGCCCGACCACGGTAATGTTGCGGTCCAGGTGGCGCGGGGCATGTCCGATCACGGCGTACAGCGCCGAGCCGCCGCCACTGTCGGCGTCATTGTCGCGCCCCACGCCCACCATGCCGTAGCAGTGCGTCAGCCACGCTTGCCCGCTCCTTTGGTCGCGCGCGGATGGAAAACCGTTCGAGTGGCCCACCTGCGGCGCGTAGCCGTCGCGGTCGGGCAGGCGGGTAAAGTCCTTGTCGTTTTTGATCGGCACCGTGAATTCGCCCTTGAGCGTGGCTTTTGCCGTTTTCATCGGTTTTGGATGCTTTTCGTCCGGGTCGCCCCATTGCGCCACCCAGTTGTCCTGCGAGCGCAAGATTACCAAGCCGTCGAAATAATGCTCGCGCACGAGCGTCTTGATATTGGCCACGTGGTTGGGCGCAAAGGTCGGCGCCAGCTCGATGATCACGCGCCCCAGCGCGGTTTGCATGTACAGCGTGTTTTCCGGGTCCAGCGCACGCCAGTCGCCCGGCTTCGATTGCTTGATGATGTCAGCCACGGTGGCCTTGGGCTTGAGCTCAGCGTTGGTCTGCGCCGCAGCGCTCTCGACTGCGCCCGCCTGACCCATCACCAGCATGCCGAGCGCGGCGGCCAGCAGCATTGCTGGGCTCCGATTGTTCATGATGTGCATTGTTCTGTCTCCGTCGGGCACGCCCGGGCTTGGCGTGCGGGAATTGTAAGCCGGAACCCACCGCCAAAGTGCGCCGTGGCGTGCGTTTTGTGCAGTAGCGAAGATGGTATGATGCGGCGCTACCACTTAGGAACTCTATGGATCTGATGGAAATCGTCAACTTGATCATGAAAGTTGACTTGAAGACGCTGTTGGCCAACTACGGCATCTATGTGTACGTGGTGTTGTTTGCGATCATTTTCAGCGAAACGGGCCTGGTGGTTCTGTTCTTTTTTCCCGGGGACACGCTGCTGTTCATCGCGGGCGCGTTTTGCGCCACCGGCGAAATGAACATCTGGCTGCTCAACGCGCTCCTCATTACCGCCGCCGTCACCGGCAATACGCTCAATTACTGGATCGGTTCGCGCATCGGCCAGCGGGTTTTCACGCACGATTACCGCTGGATCAACAAGGATGCCTTGCGCCGCACCCATGATTTTTTCGAGAAACACGGCGGCAAGACCATCATCCTGGCGCGCTTTGTGCCGGTGGTGCGCACCTTCGCGCCGTTCGTGGCGGGCGTGTCCAAGATGACGCCCTGGCGCTTCCAGATGTTCAATTTTGCCGGCGCATCGGCCTGGGTCGCCCTCTTGACCACCGCCGGCTATTTCTTCGGCGGCGTTCCTGTGATTCGCGACAACCTGACCACGATCGTGCTGATCGGCGTGGCGGCGGCCGTGGTCCCGGTCGCGCTGGGCGGCTTGTACAAATTCGGCCGCAAGATGATGGCAAAATAAGCAGGCGCAGGTCCGCGCCCGGCAAGGGCGCGGAACATTCTCCAAAATATTCAAGTTTCGGGCGGCCCGCGCCGATACCAGACTGTACTTTCTATATCTGGAGCCTCATGCGTCATCTGATTGCCCTGTTCGTTTGCAGCCTGGTCGCCACTGCGGCGTGCGCGAACGATCCCATTGCGCCGGCGGCCAAAGTGGCCACGCCTTCCATCAAGCCGGGGCTGCCCGCGATCAAGCCGGCCGTGGCCGCGCCGTCCGCACCGGCCGCCACTTCCACGGCCGCCGCGCAAGCCGCCAGGGAAGACGAGGCCGAAGCGGAGCTGTCGTCCAAAATCGCCGCGCGCCTGGCCGCCATGCGGGCCAATCAGGTTGCCCGCGCCGCTGCCGTTGCCAAGGCGCGCAAGGCGGCCGAAGCGCGCCGCAAGGATGTGGCAGTTGCTCGCGTGGAGGCGCCGCCCGCCGTCAAGCCGTATCCGGGCGAGCACTGGTCGTACGAAGGCGAGACGGGGCCGGCCAACTGGGGCCGCAACCCCGCCTGGACCAAGTGCGGCGTTGGCACGCGCCAGTCGCCGATTGACCTGCGCGACGGCATGAAGGTCGATCTAGAACCCATCGTCTTCGACTACCGGCCGTCGTCCTTTAACGTCATCGACAACGGTCACACCATCCAGGTCAACGTCGGCGCGGGCAATATCATCGCGCTTGGGGGGCGTTCTTACGAACTGCTGCAGTTCCACTTCCATCGTCCGTCCGAAGAGCGCGTCAACGGCAAGGGCTTCGAGATGGTGGTCCACCTGGAGCACAAGGATAGCGAAGGCAAGCTGGCGGTGGTGGCCGTGCTGCTGGAACGGGGCAAGGCACAGAACCTGATCCAGACCGTATGGAACAACCTGCCGCTGGAAAAAAACGACACCGTCACGCCATCGATCGTGCTCAACGTGGCCGACCTGCTGCCGGCCCGGCGTGACTACTTTACCTATATGGGTTCGCTCACCTCGCCGCCGTGCACGGAGGGCGTGCTGTGGATGGTAATGAAGGAGCCGGTGCAGGCGTCACCGGCGCAGATGGCGCTCTTTAGCCGCCTGTATCCCCTTAACGCGCGCCCGATCCAGGCCAGTTCGGGGCGCGTGGTCAAGGAATCGAACTAGTCGTCCGAACTAGCCGTCCGAAGTTGATCCCGGAACCTGGCGCAAAGCCGAGCTCGGATCACGCTTTTCGTAGGGCGGATGCAATCCGCCAAGTGCATGCGTCGACGTAACGCATGCCTTCGGCCGATTGCATCCGCCCTACGAATTAGCCTTCCGAACTAGCGGTCACCTGGTGCTCGCCGCGCCAGGCGGCGCCGGCTGGCAAGCTGGCCGGCACGATCAGGGCCGGCTCGATGCACACAAAACGCCTGTAGTCGGCGTCGTCCATGTCCGCCAGCGCCGCCGTGTCGGCCGCGCCCGGGTTCCAGATCACGGCGTCGCGAAAGCCTGACTGGGTCAGCCTGAGCGTGCCGGCGCCGTGCGCGAGCGTGATGCCGGCCGTGGCGTCGCGGTAGATGCGGTCCAGTTTGTCGGTGATGCGCAGCGCGCCCGCTTCGACGCCCTTGATGCGCACCGCTTCGATTGCGTCCACCAGAAAATACGTATGCAGCGCGGCCGAGAACGCGAACTCGTCGTCGCCGGTATTGCGCACGTCCAGGCTCAGGTTCAGCGTCGGGCCCTGCAAGGCCACCGTCAGGCGCAGCTCGAAGCCGTGCTCCCACGCCGCCGCTATCGCCGGGGTCAGGTCGGGGCGGGTCAGCACGAACACGGCAAAAATACCATGCTCGCCCTCACCACTGTCGGCCAGGCGCCACGTGGAAACGCGCGCAAAGCCGTGCCGCATGCCGTCGCCGCGCTCGGCGAACTGGGGGAAGATGACGGGCACGCCGCCGCGAATGGCGCGGCTGCCGTCGCGCGCGGAGCGCTCGCTGCAAAACAGCTTTTCGGCGCCGTCGGCACTGGTCCAGGAAACGAGGTGGGCGCCGTACAGCGTGACGATGGCGCACGCGCCGTCGGCGCTGGTCAGCTGCACGGCCGGCAGGGCGCCCCAGGTGGTCATGGTGATTGCGTTCATATCGATGTGCTCAGCTCAGGCGGCCCTTGGCCAGTGGAGGATTTTTCGAAAAATAGCGCTTGATACCCTTGGTGATGGCGTTGGCGATTTCATCCTGGTAGCCGTTGTCGCGCAGCTTGGCTTCTTCTTCCGGGTTCGAGATGAAGGCCGTTTCGATCAGGATCGAGGGAATGTCGGGCGCTTTGAGCACCGCAAAGCCGGCCTGTTCGACCGCGCCCTTGTGCAGCTTGGCGATGCCGCCGATTTCGCTCAGTACCGCGCGCCCCAGCTTCATGCTGTCGTTGATCTGGGCCGTCGTCGACAGGTCCAGCAGCACGCTGGCCAGTTGCGCGTCCTGGCCTTTCATGTTGACTCCGCCAATGGCGTCGGCCAGGTTTTCCTTGTTGGCCAGCCAGCGCGCCGCGCTCGAGGTGGCGCCTTTTTCGGACAGCACGAACACCGACGAGCCGCGCGCGGAGGGTGCGATAAAGGCGTCGGCGTGCAGCGAGACGAACAGGTCGGCCTGCACCTTGCGCGCCTTGTCGACGCGGGTGCCGAGCGGGACGAAAAAGTCGCCGTCGCGCGTGAGCATGACGCGGATGTTGGGCTGCTCTTCAAGCTTGAATTTGAGGCGCTTGGCAATGGCCAGCACGATGTCTTTTTCACGCGTGCCTTGCGCACCGATGGCGCCCGGGTCTTCGCCGCCGTGGCCAGGGTCGAGCGCGATGGTGATCATGCGCGTTACATTGGCGCCGGCGGCCGGGTTGGGCACGGCGGGAGCCTGAGCAACGGCGGGCGCGGACGGCGCGGCTGGCGCAGGTGTTGGCGCCGCGCCGGGTTTGATGGTGGCAACCGGCGGCGAGGCGGGCAGCGCGGGCGCGGGCGGCGCCACGGTGGCCGGCACGGCCGCCACCTGCGGGTCGGTGCCCGGCGCGCCCTGCGCCCAATCACCTTTTTCGATCATGGCGGCGATCGGGTCGACCGCCTTGATCGGATACAGGTCGAATATCAGGCGGTGGTTATAGGTGCCCACGGGCGCCAGCGTAAACACCTGCGGCTTGATTTCTTCCTTCAGGTCGAACACCAGGCGCACCACGTTGGGCCGGTTCTGGCCCACGCGCACCTGCTTGATGTACGGGTCGTTGGAGGCGATCTTGGCGACCAGGCCCTTGAGGGTAGGATTGAGTTCGAGCCCTTCAATGTCGACCACCAGGCGCTGCGGGTCGGGCACGGTGAAGTGCGTCGCCTTCAGGTCGGTGTCGTTTTCCAGCGTGACGCGGGTGTAGTCGGCGGCCGGCCAGACCCGTACCGCGAGAATTTGCGCGGCGGCGGCAGGCAGCACCGGCAGCACCGACAGCAGCAGCGTGCCGCCGGCCTTGAGCACCGTGCGCCGCGTGACGGGGCCGGCAATTAAAGGTTCGGGGCGAATTTGAGGCGGTCGAGGCATAGCAAACCCAGGTCGGACAACGCTTGCAATTCTACATCACGACCCGCGCCCGCCACGCTCAACCGGACATTCAAATCGGGCGGCGGCAGCACTGGCTCGGCTTTTTCGGGCCATTCGACGATGCAGATGTTGGCCGCATTGAAGTCTTCGCGAAAGCCGGCGTCGAGAAACTCTTCGGCGCTCGACATGCGGTACAGGTCGAAGTGGATCACGCTGACCGCGGCCCCGTCCAGTACGATGCTGTAGGGCTCGGACAGCGTGTAAGTCGGACTCTTGACGTGGCCCACGTGCCCCGCCGCGTGCAGCAGGGCGCGCGTGAGGGCGGTTTTGCCGGCGCCCAGGTCGCCGTGCAGATGGATCGCCAGGCCGGGAACAAGCGCGCGCGCCAGGGCCGCGCCCAGGGCGGCGGTGCCGGCTTCGTCGTGCAGGTGGGCTGTAAAATGGCGCATCGAATAAAATGTCGTTTGAAATAATCAGGGGTGTGCGCCCGGTACGGCGCAGTGTCAACCAGGCGTCATTGTAAACCACCGGTCCCAGCATGCAGCCTTCCCAACCAGATTTGCCAGAGCTCGCCCGCCGCATCAAGCAGTGGGGCGTTGAACTCGGCTTTGCCGAAGTGCGCATTGCCGACGTCGATCTGCGCCACGCCGAAGCGGGCTTGCAAGCCTGGCTGGACGCCGGGCGTCACGGCGAGATGGATTATATGGCAAGCCATGGCATGAAGCGCGCGCGGCCTGGCGAACTGGTGCCGGGCACCGTGCGCGTGATTTGCGCGCGCATGGATTATCTGCCGGCCACCACGCTAGAGGGCTGGCGCGAGCACGAAACGGCGCGCCTGGCCGATCCGCAGGCGGCCGTGGTGTCGGTGTATGCACGCGGGCGCGATTATCACAAGGTGTTGCGCAGCCGGCTGCAGCAGCTGGCCGAGCGCATCGGCGGCGTGACCGGGGAATATGGGTTCAGGGTATTTACCGATTCGGCGCCCGTAATGGAGTTGCCGCTGGCCGAAAAGGCGGGCCTGGGCTGGCGCGGCAAGCACACGCTGATGCTCAGCCGCGAAGCGGGGTCGATGTTTTTTCTGGGCGAAATCCTGGTCGATATTGCGCTGCCGGTGGACGCGCCGGCCAGCGCGCATTGCGGCGCCTGCCAGGCGTGCATCGACGTCTGCCCGACCCAGGCCATCCTCGGGCCCGGCAGGCTGGATGCGCGGCGCTGCATTTCCTACCTGACGATTGAACTGAAAAGCAGCATCCCGCTGGAACTGCGGCCGCTGATCGGCAACCGGGTGTATGGCTGCGATGATTGCCAGACGGTGTGCCCGTGGAATAAATTCGCGCAGCGGGCGGTGGTGCCCGACTTTGAGGAGCGCAACGGCCTGGGCGGCGCGGAACTGGTGGCGCTGTTCGCCTGGAGCGCCGAGGAATTCGATCTCCGTCTGGAGGGCAGCCCGATCCGGCGCATCGGGCACGAGCGCTGGCTGCGCAATATTGCCGTGGCGCTGGGGAATGCGGCTGGTCAGTGCAGGGGTGATGCGGGTATTCTGGCGGCCTTGGGGGCGCGGGCGGAACATCCGTCGGCGATGGTGCGGGAGCATGTGCAGTGGGCGTTGGAATGCCATGCCGGTGAGCGGGCTGATTTACTACAACATTAAGCTGCATCGTCCTGGCCCACGCTGGTGTTGCAGAACGTTTTGCAACCCTTTGACTGCGCATACAATCGCGACATTGGGCAACCCGAGAACCTAAACAACATCGTCCTCGCGTACGCGAGGACGAGGTGGATGTGCTGCACTGTCAGCCCACTTATTGGAAGGTTTCTTGTCAACATGGGACGTTCGCGTGATGGCCAAAACTGCCCTGCGCCGCCCAGTTAAATCCGCTTGAGCCGCACCGCCGACCAGTCCGCATCCATGGAAATGAGCGCCACCCCGGTCACGCCGCGTGCGCTGGCGTACTCGTAGATCACGTCGCGGTTCAGGTCGGTTGCCTTGGGCGCGGATTGCTTGAGAAACGCAATCCACAGCGACCCTTTTTCGCCCAGCCTGGCCAGCGCCGCCTCCCACCATTTGTCGAGCTCGGCCTCGCTGAGCGCGAATACCAGCACCGCATCAGCTTCGGCCTCGTCAACGCCGATCATGTCTTGCGGCAGTTGATCAACCAGGCTTTGGTGGGCGCCGCCGTTGAAGATGGCCAGCGACTTGGCAGTCTTCAAGTACATCTTGTCAGCAATCGTCTTGTCGCTCATAAGTGCCTTCGAAGCAAGGGTAGGGTTGCATGGGCCGCGCCCGCGCGCTGTCGCCTCCATTACCATCGGATCGTTAAAACGGCTGAAGGTTCTCGACTATTTGAGCAAGCCCGCCAGTTCGACCGCCGTCTTTACTTCCATCTTGTCAAAAATATGGGCGCGGTGCACTTCGACGGTGCGCATGCTGATGCCCAGCTTGTCTGCCACGACCTTGTTCATCATGCCTGCCAAAATCAGCTCGAGCACTTCGCGTTCGCGCGCCGACAGCGTTGCCAGGCGCGCCTGCACCTGCGCCGCAACGCCGGCCGCGCGCGAGGCGGCCATGGCCTGGTCGACGCGGTCCATCAGCTCGTTGTCATTGAAGGGTTTTTCAAAAAAATCAAAGGCGCCCCGTTTCAGCGTATCAACCGCCATCGGCACGTCGCCGTGGCCGGTCAGGAAAATGACCGGCAGGCGCGCCGTCAGGCCGCGCGCGCGCAACTGGTCGAACACGCCCACGCCGTTGATGTCGGGCATGCGCACGTCGAGCAGCAGGCAGTCGCCGTCCGGGTCGAAACCGTTGTGTGGACCATCCAGGCCATCGAGGCCGTCCAAAAAATTCCTGGCGCCCGCGTAACTGCGGGCCTTGATGTTGCGCGACTGCGCCAGCCAGGCGAGGGCGTCACGGATGACTTCCTCATCGTCCACGATGTGCAGCATGCTTGTCTCCCTTATTTTTAGTGTGTGCGGGCAAGGAAAAACTGAATATCGTCCCGCCGTCGGGATTGTCCCGGTGGCTGAGCGTGCCTCCATGGAATTCGACAGCGGTGCGGCAGATCGACAGTCCCATACCCATGCCTTCGGCCTTGGTCGAAAAGAAGGGCGAAAAGAGCCTGCCGGCCACTTCGGCGCTGATGCCGTGGCCGTGGTCGCTAACGGCAACGCGGACCTGGTCTTGCTCAATCGCAGCGTCGATGCGCAAGATGCGCCGCTCGGGAGCGACATCCTGCATCGCTTCGATGGCGTTGCGCGTGAGGTTCAGCAAAACTTGTTCGAGCATCATGCGGTCGGCGCTGACCTGGGGCAAGCCGGGTGCGATGCCGGTGCGAATGGCGACAAAATACTTGCGCGCCTGCAGTTCGATCAGCGTGGAAATACCGTCTACCAAACCGGCAATGTCGATCAGCTGGCGCTCCGGCGCGCGTTGTTTGACAAACTGGTGCACGCTGCGGATGATCTGGCCGGCGCGCTGCGCCTGCACGCCGGCTTTTTCCAGCGCCGGCAGCAGCAGCGCCGCGTCCACCGCGCTGCCGTCGGCAGCGGCGCGCGCAAGCAGGTTCAGCGCGCCCGTGGTGTAGCTGGAAATGGCGGCCAGCGGCTGGTTCAGTTCGTGCGCCAGCATCGACGAGATTTCGCCCATGGTCGCCAGGCGCGCGCTCGCCTGCAGTTTTTCCTGCTGCTGGCGGTTCAGTTCCTCGACGCGCTTGCGGTCGGAAATATCGAGGATCGAACCCATCCAGCCGGTCTGGCGCCCTTCGCTGTCAACCAGCGGCGCCTCGAAAATGAGCACCGGGATGCGCTCGCCGTCGGCGCGCCGGAAGGTGGTTTCAAATTGCGGCGTGACGTGCCCGCTCAAGACCTTATTGAGCCGCTGCTGGTATTCGGCCATCGCTTCCGGCGCCCAGTAGGGCATGGGCGGCGCTTTGCCGACCAGTTCTTCGGGCGGCAAGCCCACCAACTGGCAAAAGGCCGGGTTGACATAAGTGACGCGCCCTTCAAGGTCGCGCGCGCGCAAACCGGTGACGAGCGAATTTTCCATGGCGGTGCGAAACGCCATCTGCTGGCACAGTGCGCCTTCGGCGGCCAGGCGGCGCGCAATGTGGCGCCACAGTGCAATCAGGCTGACCAGCAAACCCAGCGCCAGCGCGATCACGGAGCCAACCAGCAGGTTGGGCAACAGGCGCGGCAGGTCCTTGACGCTGTCAGTTGCCAGGCGCACGTTGGCGCCGGGCAGGTCCAGCTCGCGCTTGTGGGTGTACACGCCGCGCCCCGGTCCGGCCGCGGCGCGCTGGGCCAGGACGGCGTCGTCGCGGTTGATCAGCGAGGTGACGTTGTCTTGCGCGAACCACCAGGGCACGGTTTCGTCGAGCAGCGCCTTGAGGCTGTAGGTGGCCACCAGGCTGCCGGCAAAGCGTTCGTTGCGGATGCGCGGCAAGTGGTAGTCGATCAGATTCTGGCCGGCCGCATACGGCTCGCTGTAGCGCCCGCGCCCCGTCTTGCGCGCCAGTTCGGCCGCGTTGCGCGACGGTTCTGCCAGCGTGGCCGGCAATTCCGGGCCGCTGGTCAGCAGCGCGCGGCCCTGTTCGTCGAGCACGGCCAGACGCAGCAGTTCGTGGCTGTTCTTGCGCATCTGGTCCATGCGCGCCTGCACGGTGGCGGTGGCCGTGCCGGGGCGTGCAAGGTCGGCGGCGATGCCCGTGAAAGCGTCTTCGTTGCGGCTTAGTTCGAAGCGTACCGCCTGCTCGACCCACAAGGTGTCGGCAATCAGTTGCTCCTGGCGTTCGTTGTTTTCCATCTGGCGCGCTTGCCATGGCAGCCAGAACAGCACGGCAAGAAACAGGCAGACCAGCAACAGTGGCAGCAGCCAGCGCCACAGGCTGCCGAGGCGGAGGGGGCGCGCGAGCAGGGCATGGTTTTTCATGCTGAAAGCGTGTTGTATTGTCAACGAGATGCCTATTGTGGAGTTCCACACTTGCAGTGCAAAATGGCAAGGGGCCAGACTACGCCCAATCATAATGGACTTTCAGAGACCGGAGATAATATGCACGTAAGGAAGTTGCAAGCGCTGGCCGTCGGTTTGGCCGCAGCGATCAGTTTCAACGCCTGGGCCCAAAGTCCGATCATTATCAAATTTAGCCATGTGGTGGCCACCGATACGCCCAAGGGCCAGGCGGCGGAGCGGTTCAAGGCCCTGGCCGAAAAGGCCACCAATGGCCGCGTCAAGGTTGAGGTCTATCCGAACAGCCAGCTGTACAAGGACAAGGAAGAACTCGAGGCCCTGCAGCTGGGCGCGGTGCAGATGCTGGCCCCGTCGCTGGCCAAGTTCGGTCCGCTTGGCGTCAAGGAATTCGAAGTATTCGATCTGCCGTACCTGTTCCCGAACAAGGAAGCGCTGTACCGCGTGACCGAAGGGCCGGTCGGGAAAAGCCTGTTCGCCAAGCTCGACGCCAAGGGCATCGTCGGCCTGGCGTATTGGGACAATGGTTTCAAGGTAATGTCGGCCAACAAGCCGCTGTTGATGCCGGCCGACTTCAAGGGCCTCAAGCTGCGCATCCAGTCGTCCAAGGTGCTCGACGCGCAAATGCGCGCGCTGGGCGCCAATCCGCAAGTGCTGGCCTTTTCCGAGGTCTACCAGGCGCTGCAGACCGGCGTGGTCGATGGGACCGAGAACCCGCCGTCAAATATGTATACGCAAAAAATGCATGAGGTGCAAAAGCACGTCACCGTGTCGAACCACGGTTACCTGGGCTACGCCGTCATCGTCAACAAGAAATTCTGGGATGGCTTGCCGGCCGACATACGCAGCAGCCTGGCCAAAGCCATGGCGGAGGCAACCACCTATGAAAAAGCCATTGCCCAGCGCGACAACAACATGGCGCTGGACGCGATCCGTAAGTCCGGCAAGACCACCATCCACATGCAGACGGCCCAGGAGCAGGCCGCCTGGCGCGCCGCGCTGACGCCGGTGCACAAGGATATGGAAGGGCGGGTCGGCAAGGAGTTGCTGGGCGCCATTACCGCCGCGGCTAAATAAGCGGCCAAATACGTCGTCAAACGAGCAGCGTTTCACTATCGATAGCCGCGCATTCTCTTGCGCGGCAATTTTTGTGCGCCTGACGCACATCTTTTGCCCGGGAGTGCCATGAAATTGCTCGATCACCTGGAGGAGTGGTTGATCGCCACCCTGATGGGCGCGGCCACGCTGGTGGTGTTTGTCGCGGTGGTGCACCGCTATCTGTCGGGCCTGGCGATACCGGGCGTGCAGGATTACTTGATCAGCCTAAATACCAGCTGGGCGCAGGAATTGTGCATTTTCATGTTTGTCTGGATGGCCAAGTTCGGCGCCGCCTACGGCGTGCGCACGGTATGGCGAAAAAATAGTTCGCCGGCCTTGGTGTATGACTGACTGCCTGCCCGTCGGATGAACGAAATTCGTCGATCAGAAGCGGCAAAAAACTTACAAAAGCAGATGCGCCTGTATTTTTTTTGCCGCAATGTGGCGTCCCTGAGCCAATTTCGGACATTTTTGCGATCTCTTCCATTGCAGCGTTATTGATAGGTACTTCATGAAAATCCTCGATCATTTAGAGGAATGGCTGATCGCCACCCTGATGGGCGCAGCCACACTGGTCGTCTTCCTCGCGGTGGTGCATCGGTATCTGTCGGGGCTAGCCATCCCCGGCGTGCAGGATTACCTGATCAGCCTAAACACTAGCTGGGCCCAGGAACTGTGCATCTTCATGTTCATCTGGATGGCTAAATTCGGTGCGGCATACGGCGCGCGCACTGGAATACATATCGGGGTCGATGTGCTAGTCAACCGCATGAATGCCCGCTGGCGAGGGCGCTTCATCGTGTTCAGCTTGCTGGCCGGAGCCGTCTTCACAGGAGTAATTGGGACACTGGGCGCCTATCTGATCTGGCACCTGTCGCCGGACCAAACGTCCGAAGTGCTGGAAATTCAGATGCGATTTGTGTACATGTGCGTTCCGCTGGGCTCTGGGCTGATGTGTTTTCGCTTCCTACAAGTGATGGTGAATTTTATCCGGACCGGGGACGTTCCGCGCCACGACGTCGCCCATGTTGAAGGACTCGACGATGAAATCAATGCCGCGCGCATTGGAGATAAGCCATGAACGCCGCCATCATTTTCATCCTGCTGATCTTGCTTATCCTGACGGGCATGCCGATCTCCATTGCGCTTGGCCTGACCGTGCTTACGTTCTTCGTCACCATGACCAGCGTGCCGATCGAGGCAGTGGCTATGAAGCTGTTCACGGGCATCGAAAAATTCGAGATCATGGCAATTCCTTTCTTCATCTTGGCGGGCAATTTCCTGACCCATGGCGGGGTGGCCAGGCGCATGATCCGCTTCGCCACCGCCATGGTCGGGCATTGGCACGGCGGGCTGGCACTGGCCGGCGTGCTGGCCTGCGCACTATTTGCCGCCGTGTCGGGCTCGAGCCCGGCCACTGTGGTGGCGATCGGCTCCATCATCCTGCCGGCGATGGTCGCGCAAGGCTATCCCAAGGCGTTCGGGGCCGGCGTGATCACCACCTCGGGCGCGCTGGGCATCCTGATTCCACCCTCGATCGTGATGGTTATGTATTCGGTGACCACCAACACCTCGGTTGGCAAGCTGTTCATGGCGGGCGTGGTGCCGGGCCTGCTGCTCGCGTTTTTTCTGGGCTTGACGACTTGGTTCCTGGCGCGCAAGCACGGTTATCCACGCATGAAAAAAGCCAGCTGGGGCGAGCGCTGGTCGACCTTCCGCGAAAGCATTTGGGGCCTGATGTTGATCGTGGTAGTGATGGGCGGCATCTACAGCGGCAAGTTCACGCCGACCGAAGCGGCCGCCATGGCTGCGGTATATGCCTTCTTCATCGCCGTATTCGTCTACAAGGACTTGAAGCTGAGCCAGATTCCGAAAGTCTTGCTCGACTCCGCATCACTATCGGCAATGCTCCTCTACATCATCACGAACGCCATGCTGTTCTCGTTTTTGATGACCAGTGAAAATATTCCGCAACAAATGGCTACCTGGATCACGGGGCAGGGAATGGGTGTGATCAGCTTCCTGCTAGTCGTCAATGTCCTACTACTAGTGGCCGGAAATTTCATGGAGCCGTCGTCGATCGTGCTCATCATGGCGCCCATCCTGTTCCCAGTCGCGGTCACGCTGGGCATCGATCCGGTCCATTTCGGGATCATGATGGTGGTGAACATGGAGGTAGGAATGTGCCATCCACCCGTGGGCCTGAACCTGTACGTGGCGTCGAGTATTACCAATATGGGCATCTCAGAACTAACCTTGGCCGTGCTGCCTTGGCTGTGCACGATGCTAGCATTTTTGGCGCTGGTCACGTACGTACCACAGATTTCGCTATGGCTGCCCAATCTGGTCTACCACTAATGCATTGCGCCCCGCAAACAGTGCAAAGTGCGCGCTGCTTCGACAATAGGCCGGGCCAAGCTACCAGAAGCGGTCAGCCCACTTCATCAGGGCCAGCCCCAGCGGTGACCCGCCAAGTTAACACTTGCACTGTTGTAGACTGCCACCGCGTTTTCCAGAAGTCTTGGCCTTGGTCGTCCGGGTAGCCAAAATCAAGGTCTAGGACAGTGACTCCGGCGCGCGCCGAGAACCCGGCAGTGAAGGCTAGCGTGATCCGTTTAAGCATTTCTCGCGTACAGTAAAGCGTCAAATCCAGCCGTGGCGGTTGATCGTTGTCCATAGAAAGCGAAGCATACCCTTCGACCTCCTCTGGAACTTTTTCCCAGCGGTCCTGCAACATGCGCGGGGGATTAGAATCGTCACGAATTTCAATGTCCCCAAGCACAGCCACGTTGGGGTTAATACCAAGCCGGGCCTTCCCCTCAAAATTCAATTCTACTTTTCCGCCATACCGGCCTGCCAGCATTGGAGTGAGGCGCAAATTCCAGGAGTCGACCCGGCCCCTAGAGGGTTGGGTGCGGCGACCAGGCCGGTCCCATTCCAGACGTTGTTCTACTGAAGGTGACTTTTGAGCGGGCTTGCTACCAAAAAACACAGGGGCTCCAATTCTTCTGATTTAAGCGCTAATGCAGCGACGGCTAGAATAGCCATGTTCAGCGTATATGTTCCATCGAGTGCAAGCCATTGTAAGTGGCGGACATCCATCTACACACTGAGAATAACGGAAGAGATGTGTTCATTATTCAATCGGTGCGAAGTGAACATTTTTCGGTACGTGGGACTAGTGCATATAGGGACGCACTTGGATGCCCCCGCGATCGTTAATTATTCAGTAGTCGGTCACCGCGCACCCACGTGGGCGCCAGAAAAATCACTTTTCGCAGCGAAGACTCAGGGCCATACGGCTGCAGACGGAAGTGCCCACGTCGCAGGTGGGGCGATAACTCGCCGTGGGGTGGATGCACAAAGCCGGCCGGGCCGATGACGACACGGTCGTAAAGCCGCATGACTTTACGCGACAGCTTGGCCGCCTTTCGTGAACCCCGTTGCACCAGCTGGGCCAGCGTAGCGCTGTACTGGCGCTCTTCGACCTGGTGGGCGCCAGGCTGCTGCATATAGAAAAACACCTTAGCGACCGATTGTGCGATTGACACCAAGTGCGGCTCAAGCTCGGCGTTTTGACAGGCCCGCCGGATCTGCGCCAGGACGGATTCGTTCTCATCATGAAACACCAGCTCGATCGTACGCAGTGAGTAGATACCGGCTGCGGGAAGCAGGAAAACGCACACGAGATCGATCGACCTCGTGTTCTGGTTGCGCCCGTCAAAAACGTATACTCCAGTTAGACGGCGCTTGTGTGACTGCTGATGTTCTGGTGCAGATACTAGCCCGTCCTGAAAGATTTGCCCGAAGCGCAAAAAGCATGCTGGAGCAGGCGCTCGAAACAGGTTGACGGGCAAGTCTTCGCCGATATCGGAGTGGACTAACAACTGCTCCAGCGCAGGAGTGGACTCAATAAGGATGTGCTGCCGACTCCAGAACATCAATGGCGCCGCGCCCATCGTGATGACAGCGGTTTCGCCGCGCTCGCCGCCGGCGATTGCCGCGCGCCCCTTTTGCCAGCCGGGGTCCCCTTGCAAGGCGTGTCTAAACAAACCTATTGCGTCATCCAGGCGGCACTGGACACTGTTCATCCAGTCATTCATCGCCGCAGCCCCGCGCCCGTCAGGGTACTTGGACAACCAGGTTTGCCAAGCCTCGACCAGCCCCGTGTTTCGTGCGCCGACCGGCTGCGGCAGCGACGTAGGCAAAACAGACGCCCTCAAACTATCAAACAGTGCTACGGCTTTTTCAATATGTAGGGACACGCCAGCGCACTCACGTGGTCGACGTGCCGAACTGATGCTAGACTGCGGTTGCATTGCTCGCGCCGATCAGCTTGCAGCCGCAATCCGTGACGCAGTTCTCTACCGCAACCGCGATTCTACCAACCGTAACGGTGGCATGGGCGGTAATGATTTTGTTGACGTCGATTCGCGACCGCATCATCACTTCGACGAAATCAAGCTGGCGCCGCACGCGGTCAGATCACCGTGATAGGCAAAGGGAAGTCCTATATGTTTGGCGCCTTTACCATCAGGTGTGATGGCATAGTCGCCCTTACATTTGGGGCAGTGTGTCATATCCCCTTGCAATGCTGCGGGGATACCCATCACGGTCGATCCAGACGCGGTGATGACATGGCCTCCATGCGTGGTGCTATCGTTTAGGCGGATGACGCCGCGTCCTTCATGTTTCATATCTGGCCTCTATCGAGTAAATCAAGGCTTTGCAGGCTTACTTGCCGTGCTTGCTGTCGGCCCCGGCAGTATGTCGCCAGCGGGTTCGACGGCCGGTTTGACCGGCTTGGGCAAATGGGAAACATACGATCCCTCCGGCGCTCCTGGCACCTTGACGCGGAATTTTAGGCCAGACAGGAGTTTGTCCCACAAGGCCACTGCCTCATCGTCGCTGACAGATGCCACCTTGGCCGCGCCAACCGCATTGTGTTCAACCTTGGTAAACATGACGGCGCCGAATTCTGATGGGTTAGCCACATCTTTTGGTGTGCCTACAAACGCCCACTCGAAGTCGTGTACCCCGTCCTTGCGTCTAATTAATGATTCTTCCCCGTGCCAATGGTTCACGTCCCGCTTGCCTTCACGAAGGACAGTACGGCTTGGGTAACTCAGCCCTTGATCTTTTTTCGCCCCAGCGATACGGGCCAACAAAGACAGCTCGCCTCTTTGTGACTTTTCAAATTCGGCGGCAGGCGTATCGGCGTAGGCATCCTTGTTGGAACTTATCGAAAACGTTACGTCCGGCAGGCTTGGCAGGTAAATGCCCGCGTTGGACATTTCCTGCTCTGCGTACAAATTTTCCGCCATGAAGCCGTGCCGGAAGCAGTAACCGGGTTCGTCAGGAACTTCGTCTGGCATGCGCGGACGAACATTTTTAGCATGGACAGCCTGTCTTAATGCAGTCATTTCCTCCGTATCCTTTTCTCCAACGGCATCACCTAGAACGAACGTCAGGTCCCCCTTGTTCACATAGGTGTTAAAGAAATGGAGTCCATATTTTTTAGCCGTATCGTCGTCGTAATAACGGACCTGCCAGCTATTCTTGATCGGACCTTCCCCGTCATATGTAATCTCAGCGGTTTTATCCTTCTCTTTGATTTTAGCGATATCCGCTGCTACTCGCAGTTTGAGAGCGTCCAGCCCACCGCTGATGACGTTTATGTCGCCATTGCTCGGGATTAGCTCCGCCTCCTGCGGTACTTCCAGTGCATAGCGCCCGAAGCAGACAAGTTTGGTTTTGATAAAGAGCGCCTGCAGGCGCACGCTGAGTTTGACAGGTTCGGGCAGCGCTTTCTTTTTGTAGGAATAGCTGTGTGAATAGGCTGGCAGCAAGACCAGAGCGAGCAGGGCAACGCGGCAATATTGCCAAGCTTGTTCCGGTGCGCGTGGGATCATTGGCCTAAGGTGCTATAGGATGAGTAGGCGCCGCAGGTGTGGCCGTTGCCGGATCGAGTAGATCGTAGCCAGCAGGTTTGTGGGCCGGGTTGACCGGCTTGGGCAAATGGGGAAAATACGATCCCTCCGGCGCTCCTGGTACCTTGACACGGAATTTTAGTCCGGATAGCAGTTTGTCCCACAAGGCCACCGCCTCATCGTCGCTGACAGATGCCACCTTGGCCGCGCCAACCGTATTGTGCTCAACTTTGGTGAACATGACGGCGCCGAATTCTGACGGGTTGGCGACATCTTTTGGTGTGCCAACAAACGCCCACTCGAAGTCGTGTACCCCGTCCTTGCGTCTAATTAATGATTCTTCCCCGTGCCAATGGTTCACATCGCGCTTGCCTTCACGAAGGACAGTACGGCTTGGGTAACTCATCCCTTGATCTTTTTTCGCCCCGGCGATACGGGCCAGCAAAGACAGCTCGCCTCTTTGTGACTTTTCAAATTCGGCGGCCGGCGTATCGGCGTAGGCATCCTTGTTTGAGCTGATTGAAAACGTGACGTCCGGCAGGCTTGGCAAGTAGATACCGACCGCTATCATTTCTTGATCAGCGTACAGTTTGTCCGGCAGGAAAGCGTGCTGTATACAAAAGCCAGGTTCGTCGGGGACTTCGCCAGGTGCGAGAAGGCGGAGCTTTTTCGCACGCGCAAGCTCTCGGGCGGCTGCCAATTCTTCGTTGCTGCCCTTGTCAACAGAGCCACCAAGGATAAAATTCAAGTTCCCTTGATTCACGTAGGTTTTAAAAAAAATATCCCCATCTTTTTTATCATATTCATCTTCGTAATATCGGATCTGCCAACTTCCCGCTATTGGCCCGTCCCCACTAAATTTAATTTCCGAAGTATTTTCTTTCTGTTTTATTTGGGCAATATCTATCGATACACGGCGCTTGATTGCCTCCGGTCCCCCCTCGAAAACTTTGATGGTCGAAGGAAACGAAATGCTCCCCACGATTAATTGTGCTTCCTGGGGCACTTCCAATGCATAGCGACCGAAGCAGACCAGCTTAGTTTTGGCAAAAAGCGCCTGCATACGCTCACTGAGTTTGACTGATTCGGGCACGGCTTTCTCCTTGTACGAGTAGTTTGGTGAACAGGCTTGCATTAAGACAAGCATGAGTAGCGCGGCGCGATAAAATGACTGTTTTCCTGAAAATGACATAAAATTGGCCTAAGCCCATTTGGCGGTTTTTGCGATCTGGACGATCGAATACAGCATTGACGCCATAACCTGCGGATCAGCATAACTCCCCTGGTGCTCATACCCTTTACCTGTTTGCCCATGTGTAAAGAGGGTACCCTTGATGTGTTTGGCAGAGCGCTCCGAAGGAACAGTTTCATCGCCAAGGGCGTTGACTTTCAACAATTTCAGAGTTAAAACTTGTGGCCCGGCCTGAACAGTAAGTGTACGTATCATATCGTCAGTCAGCAATATCCAGCTCTCCGGTGGCGGTAAGGGGATCGGTTGGCCCTTAGTGTCGACGCCCCCTTTTATAACTTGAAACACAATTTCGCCGTAAGTTAGATGATTCGGCGATGCGCAAAAGCTGGCATAGGAGTTAGTTGGATGGAAAGTGTCATTGATCGAGTCGAGGAAATGAGTCGCTTTTTTTAGGCGATTGTAAACCTTTTCAATTCCACCCCCATTTTCTTTTGAAACGCGTCCCGGATTCACCCACTGAGGATTAATCAACCGCCACCATGCAGTAGCGGGTTTCAAATAAATATCGGCCAACGTCGTACCGTTTCCACGCGGCCAGCTCCACAAGGTCTTGTTGGAACCATCGACAACTTTTAGCCATTCCTTTCCGTAGCCCGACGCAGGCAACATTTCCATCGGTGCGGGTGCGTTGGCGAGAATAGCTGTTGCATGTTGGCCATTCTGACCGAGAACTTTTTCTAGGTAATGGGCTGCGGGACCTCCGCCCTCTTCCTGGAAGCCAAAGCGCATGCGCTTGTATGCCGCTGCTGCCCCGAGCGTTGGCATCACGTTATGATAAACGCCGAGCAGCTTAATTTCCGGGTCATTCATCAGATTGCCATAATCCGGATGCATCAACGCGCGGCTCAGTAACCCTCCCATGCTATGGGTGACGAGAATAATTTCATTGCACTTGAAGCCCCGCTTCTGATATCCCTTGACGAGTCCACGAATACGTTCAGCGATGATCTTGGCGGACTCTCCATTGCTTTTAATAAAATTGTAGCCCATCGCATGTACCGGATACCAGCACGGTGCAATCTTTATAAGATCGCTTTCCACAATGGGCGCCCCTGATGAGGCGCCTAAACCCTTAGGATCTCCCATAAGGTAGGGATTAATTCTCCAACCCATTAAGGGGCCGGGTTGAGTAGTGCCCGGCATCACCGGATTAGCTTGCCAGTGAGCAGTTGGCGTGCCTTTCCAAGGTTTGTTTTCCGTGTATAGAATGTTGTTGAGGAATCTTTCTGCTGTTTTTAACATTTCCCCATACGGACCTTCAAAAAGAACTTCGCTCCATCCGCGCCAACGCGCTATCTGCGCAGGCGTGTGATGATTTTTGTGCGTTCGTGCAAATTCAGTGCTCTCTGCCGCCGATGAAAAAGATACATAGCGACCGAGCAAAGGTGGAATCGGATTCAGACCGTCTGGAACATTTTTTGCGCGCGCATCAGCGGCTAAGGTTTCTTTTCCTTGCGGGTCAAATCGGTCGTTACTTTCGGTATAGTGGTAATACTCGACCTCCGTTTCCGTTGGATCGAAAACAAGCTGCCGCTGCGCTGGGGAGGCATTCTTAAACCAACCGCCATAGTCTGAGCCAGTCATGACATCGACTGCACCGAGATCTTCAGGGCGCCACGCACGGTTGTCGGGGCGCTTCAATTCATCTTGCCGCACCTTGCTCATACGCAGGTTACTGCCCATGACTCCAGGTAGAAAGATGACCGGAATTACTTTGCCGGGCGGCATGGTTACATCATGTCGTGCTGTGTCATCAGTTGCGGTCATAGAAACTGTATATTCGGCCCACCCCCCCACGCCTTGAGAAAATTGTCCCTCATGGTTTCCGTTCTCGTTGAGATTTTTCTTGTCACTCATGGAAGTCCGCCTTTATAACGGATGGTATAGCTGTCCATGCCCGCTCCTTTTTGTAATGAGGTAGTGCCACTAGCAGTGGTCTTGCCATTGATGAGGTGACCATCCTCGTGGATCAACTCATAAGCGATATCCGGGGCCAGTTTTCTGTCGGTGTGCAGTAAGCGGACTTCCTGATCGAACCGAGTGGTCGATCGTTCATTGATCGATTGCGAAAGACTTTTTGGTGCCAAGGTTTCCAGATTGCCGTTAAACAAAACTGGTGACTGGGTCAGAAATTGCGTCAAGTTACTAATTTCGAGCACGCTATTTCCGCCATGCAGACGCACGCCTTTTTTGCCGCGAATCTCCACCCAGTCCGATTCGCTGAGCAACGCGAGAACTTTGTTGGCGATAATTTCCACCTCATCACTCTGGGCTTGAATTTGCACCTTACCCGCCGCCGCGATCAATTTCATTCCGGCCTTGTAGACAAACAACCGGAATGTTTTGCCAATGCTGGCAAACAGGCCGTCACGACTAGTAATCGATAAGCTTTTTCCGGTGGTGATTGCCGTGTGCTGTTGGCTGGCAATGTGCGTGCTCTGTGCCGTCGTTAGCTCGATTCCGGCGGGACTGGCCAGCACCAAGTGCGGTTCGGACAGCTCAGGGAAAGGTCCTTTGCCTGCACCCGTGAGTGCATCATTCTGGCCTTGAATGGCTACCGTTACATCGGCTTGCTGCCCCGTATTTTCTTGCGCTCCGTGCTTTTGCGCCAATTTTGCCAGCGCGTCATGTTGGTCGCACGCACTGGCCAGACGTTGCACCGTCTCGCCCATATCCTTGATATGCGAGGCCGCGTTCGGACGAGCTTCGGTGGTGAGCAGCATGCCCTGACCTGCACGCGCCACGCCCCATGCATCGGTGGCAAGTTCCCAACCTTCACCACGATCGTCCTTGCGCCCGCCCGTGTCGTCGATCCGGGTGATGCTACCCAACGAGAGCTGAGTTGATGCGTGATCGCTTTTGAGCTGCGCCTGAATCTTTTCGTTAGTGTCATCCAGGATTAGATGGTTGCTGCGCCCCCCGGCTGCATTGCCGCCGTTGGGCGCTAGCTCACGACTGCGCAACCCCGTCAAT
Organism: Massilia sp. TSP1-1-2; assembly: GCF_049896185.1. Classification (NCBI taxonomy): domain Bacteria; kingdom Pseudomonadati; phylum Pseudomonadota; class Betaproteobacteria; order Burkholderiales; family Oxalobacteraceae; genus Massilia; species Massilia sp. TSP1-1-2. The sequence continues at coordinate 163,891 of NZ_JAFCTU010000006.1, read as the reverse complement.
GCTTGCTGGGTGGCCAATTCCCAGGGTGGCATGTTACGCTCGTTATATACGCTGCCGGTGATGATCGGACGGTCTGGGTTTCCGTCCAGCCACATGACAATACATTCTGACCCGACTCTCGGAATGGCCGCAGCACCCAATTCGGCGCCAGCCCATTGGCTTGCAACGCGCACCCATGCCGAACTACGTTCGTCGCGGTTGCCAATGCGGTCCCAATGGAACTGCACGCGGATGCGCCCGTATTCATCCGTGTGAATGCTGTCGGGGCCGGAAGGGCCCACCACGGTCGCCGTTTGCGGGGCCAGTATGCGCGTTGTGGTGCTGTTGAAATCGCGACCTGGACGCCACGGCACGCTCTTGCGTGTGCAAATCATCCGATTGCGGTAGTGCGGCGCGATGTCGGCCTGCTGGAAATAGTTGTTGCTCGCAGTGTGGTGCACCGACAGGATCAGGAATTGATTGTCGGCGGCTTGGTTGTTGCCAAACGGGGTATAGGTGAAATGGTCGAGCAGCCGCGCGAACCTGCCTGGCAGCACATAACGGTTGTTGCCAGCCGCCTCGACGTATTTGCTGGCGCCCTCGAATTCCTCCATGCGGCGCTTGCCCAGCGCATCACCGTCGCTCCAGTTCTTGAAGCCATAGGCGCCCACGTATTCGTAAGATTCAATCTCGGGCACGGCGCCCTGTTTGGCCAGCGTCGGCACGGTGATATCGGTCGAGCGAGGATTCTTGAAATCGTATCCGCTCAAAGCAACGCTGGACGGCGCGAGCACACGCACTGGCGACCATTCGTCGACCGCGTCTTCTTCGGTGATGCCGCCATGGCGTTGAAAGCGGATTTCACCGACCCCGTCCATCAACGCTGCAGCGGTGGAGTCATCGGTCACCACCAGTTGGTGACCCTCGACAGTATGCTCATACCAGTACAGCAAGCCTGCAGCTTCCCAGCGCCGGCTCAGATAATTAAAGTCGGTCTCATCGAACTGGCACGCGTCGGTCATGGTCGGGTCTTCGCCAGACACGCGCCAGTCCCAGTTCGACACGGATGAATAGTCCGCAAAAACATTGTCGGTCTGTTCGCGCAAGGTCTTGCCGTGAAACAGATAGTTGTCTTTGCGCAGACTCAGGTACTTCAGCCAAGGACCGAGCTTCGCTTCGTAAAATGTGATGTTGCCGTCGGATTTTTTGCGCTTAAAGCTGAACACGTAGCCGGTGAAATAACGCAGGCTGCCATCCCCCCGCACCAGCTCGATGCGAAGCAGTTTGCCCTGCATGTCTTTCAGCGGCACGCAGGCGTCGTCGCAGAGCAGCTCTACGGTAAATTCAAAGTCGCGCGACAGGCTCTCGACCGCATCAAGCTGGTTGACCAGAAACTGCGCCGATGGGGAATCGTTTTGCGGAAAGGCCAAGCGCAAGATGCGGTTGTGCTGGCGGCCCTGCAACAGGTCGGTAATCGAGCGAATGACGTTGTTCATTCCGTGTCCTGTGATATCCCGTGCGGCCTTGACTGGCAGAAAATCACGGTAAACGGCAATTGTATCAAAAAATCAACTTCCAAGGCGAACTCAACAAAGCATCGTAGCTAGCGCGCAACGAATACCAAGTCGATAGATCAAAGAACGACCACATCAAAAACTGGCGCCATCTCCAACTTCGCTCTATACCGTGCTCCTGTTGAAGCGCGGCGCTGCACACTCCGGGCGTCAAGTGGGACCTAATGGCCGAGCTGTGACAACTAACGTCGAGTGCACTGGAAAATTCATGGCTGCGATTGGGTATCAACCCTGCCCACGCTGTTCACGTTGGCAGGCCATGACGGGAAAATACGCGATACACGGAGGCGCGGCCAACACCAAGCCGTCGCGCGATTTCTGCGGCACCCAACTTCTCCTCTTCGCGCAGGCGCCGGACCTCGACGGAATCGACCGATGGCTTGCGCCCATGGTAGGCGCCGCGCGCCTTGGCGGCGGCGATCCCTTCCAGCTGGCGCTCGCGTCGGAGGTTGGTTTCGAATTCTGCGAACACGCTCAGCATGTCCAGGAATGCCTTGCCCGCCGCGCTGCAGGTGTCAATCGGCTGTTCCGTAGCCTTGAGGGTGACGCCTCGCTCCTTCAGCGTGTGCACAATGTCCTGCAGATCTTTGATGCTGCGCGCCAGGCGATCAATCCTTGTCACGACCAGCGTGTCGCCTCGCCTCAGGAAATCTAGCAGCGTCGCGAGCTCCGTTCGGCCAGCGCGGCTGGTGCCGCTCGCCTTCTCGGCCCGCACTACATCGCAGCCGGCGGCGCGAAGCGCCTGTTCTTGGAGCGCGAAGTCCTGCTCGCTGCTGGAAACGCGGGCATATCCGTAGAGCGCCATGGTTTGTCTCGTTAGGCTTTAGACCCTTCAAAATTATTACGTGATAGCCAAGGAGGCAACTCTACGTCCGAAGTGCTTGAAATCCAGATGCGCTATGTGTACCTGTGCCTGCCGCTGGGCTCCTGGCTGATGTGCTTTCGTTTCCTGCAGGTGATGGTGCATTTCCTGCGCACGGGCGAGCTGCCGCGCCATGATCCGGCCCACGTTGAAGGCTTGGACGACGAGATCAACGCCGCCCGCGCTGGAGAGAAAGCATGAACGCCGCCATCATTTTCCTGCTGCTGATCTTGCTGATGCTGACCGGCATGCCGATCTCCATTTCGCTGGGCCTGACGGTGCTCGTGTTTTTCGTGACCATGACCAGTGTGCCGATCGAGGCGGTGGCCATGAAACTGTTCACGGGCATCGAAAAGTTCGAGATCATGGCGATTCCCTTCTTTATATTGGCGGGCAATTTCCTCACGCATGGCGGGGTGGCCAAGCGCATGATCCGCTTTGCCAGCGCCATGGTGGGCCATTGGCACGGCGGGCTGGCGCTGGCCGGCGTGCTCGCTTGCGCGCTGTTTGCCGCGGTCTCCGGTTCCAGCCCGGCCACGGTGGTGGCGATCGGTTCGATCGTCCTGCCGGCCATGGTCGCGCAGGGTTATCCCAAGGCGTTCGGCGCCGGCGTGATCACCACTTCCGGCGCGCTCGGCATCCTGATTCCGCCGTCGATCGTGATGGTCATGTATTCGGTGACCACCAATACTTCGGTCGGCAAGCTGTTCATGGCCGGCGTGGTGCCGGGCCTGATGCTGGCGTTCTTCCTGGGCTTGACGACCTGGTTTTTGGCGCGCAAGCATGGCTACCCGCGCATGAAAAAGGCGAGTTGGGGCGAGCGCTGGTCAACCTTTCGCGAGAGCATCTGGGGCTTAATGCTGATCGTGGTGGTGATGGGCGGCATTTACAGCGGCAAGTTCACGCCTACCGAAGCGGCCGCGATGGCGGCCATGTATGCCTTTTTCATTGCCGTGTTCGTCTACAAGGACTTGAAGCTGAGCCAGATTCCTAAGGTCTTGCTCGATTCGGCGTCACTGTCGGCAATGCTGCTCTACATCATCACGAACGCCATGCTGTTCTCGTTCCTGATGACCAGCGAAAATATTCCCCAGCAAATGGCGGCCTGGATTACCGGGCAGGGCATGGGCGTGGTCAGCTTCCTGCTGGTGGTCAATATCCTGCTGCTGGTGGCGGGCAACTTCATGGAACCGTCGTCGATCGTGCTGATCATGGCGCCCATCCTGTTCCCGGTCGCGGTGACGCTGGGCATCGATCCGGTGCACTTCGGAATCTTGATCGTGGTGAACATGGAAGTGGGCATGTGCCATCCGCCGGTCGGCTTGAACTTGTATGTGGCGTCCGGGATTACCAATATGGGCATTTCGGAACTGACCGTCGCGGTGCTGCCGTGGCTGTTGACGATGCTCGCGTTCCTGGCGCTGGTGACGTATGTGCCTCAGATTTCGCTATGGCTGCCGAACCTGGTCTACAACTGAGAAAGGGCGGCCGTACCGCCGGCCGAGAATGGCACCGATGATCACCCCTCCAAGCCCTTGCTCGACCAATGCCCAGCAAAAATCGAGCGGCAGCGCCAAGTAGGGAAAGGCATATACCCCGAACAGGACCAGGCTGTACGGCATGAGCCAGCCGACGCCGGCCAGCATGCCGAAGCGGGCGTTGGTCCAGGTAGTCGGCCGCGTGCCATAAAACAGGCGCCGGTGAACCAGGGTCATGCACAGCGCCAGGAAAACATAGCCGGCGAAGACGAGGGGGAGGTTGGGTGGCGTGCGAAGCGCCGGGCCGGCAAGGTGCTGGGCAATAAAGGCGTGCGCGAGCACGCCCGTGTAGAGGCCGGCCAGCGAAAACATCGCAAGGGCCGAGACGGCAACGGCCAGGAGGATAGGTTTCATGAGGAAGGCCTTGTAGGGATGCATTGCCGGAGATGGCGAGGTGAATCTTGTCGTATTGACGCAGATAAAGGAAGTGTATGATATGCATCCCGCCTATTCAATTCTGCATAGCCGATCCGGAAGCCGTCCATGTCTCCTCCGCTTGCCAGCCTTGACTGGAATTTGCTCAATGTCTTCATGCATCTGGTCGACGCGGGATCGTTGTCCAAGGCGGCACGGTCCTCCGGTATGAGCCAGCCCACCCTGAGTCGCCAGATTTCCACTTTGGAACAACAGTTGGGGATTATCTTGTTTGACCGTTCGTCACGGGGCATGCAGTTGACCGTCGCGGGGCGGCAATTGGTTGAGCGGGCCGGCCGAATGCGGCACGAGGCCGGTGCGATTGCGCGCGCAGCCCAGGCCATCAGTGACGAGGTGGCCGGAACGGTTCGCCTTGCCGCTAGCGAATTGACCGCTGTGCACATCTTGCCGCCAATTTTGACGGACATTCGGCGCCGCCATCCAGCAATCGAATTCGAAGTACTGGCCAGCAATGACATCGCCAACTTGCTGGAACGTGAAGCGGACATTGCCATCCGGATGGCCGCCCCCGGCCAGGGTGAACTGGTGGCACGCAAAGTAGGCCAATTGGAAATGGGAATTTATGCCCACCGATCCTATCTCGACCTGCGCGGGACGCCGCACACGCTGGAACAGTTGCTGGAATGCGACTTGATCGGGTTCGATCGCGATGACAGCTTGCGCCGTGGCTTGCTGGCGGCCGGTGCGGCCAAGGACCGGCTACGCTTCGCCTTCCGTTCCGATAGCCACGACGTGTGCTGGCAGATGGTGCGCTCCGGCTTCGGTTGCGGCTTCGTAACAAAGCTTGTTGCCGCGACCGATACCGATGTGGTGCGTCTGATGCCGTCGGCGGCGGTGCCTCCTCTGCCGGTCTGGCTGACCGTGCATCGGGAAGTGCGTTCGAGCCGGCGCCTGCGCCTAGTGTACGATGCGCTGGCGCTGGCGTTGGCAACATTGACGATTGCCACCGCTTGACGCACAGCAGCGCTACGGCACGGCGTCCTAAGACGCACGTACCACAGATTGCGTTCCGGTTGTCACATATAAATTGCAAGTAATTAAATTTCAATCTCCGTGCCATAAATGCCACAATTTCCCTTTTTAAATAAGTTATGATGAGCACCGTCCCAGCACCACCATGGTGCACAACGTGGTGCACGGCGCAGTACAGAATTAGGCAGTTTGGGGAGTAGTAAGATAAGAGCACGGTAGTTCATACCGGAGAAATATCGAGGAGACACGCGTTTTACAGAATGCTGTTGGTACATGCCAAACGGCCGGAAACGTGAACAAAATTTGGAACGCACCGCAAGGTGCGTTTTTTTTCGTCCGTCGAAAAGCGGGCGAGTAAGCTTTGCGGCCGTCTGCGCTACACTGTCACTGATGAACCCTACGCAAGGCAGCAACATTTTCTCGGCCATCGTCGCCGCCCCCTTCGGCGCGATCGGCATTCGCATCGATGCGGGGATCGTCACCGAACTGGTGTATCTGCCGCCCCATTTCGGTGAAAAAGCGGCGACCGATGCGGTAGCCGACATCGTTGCGCGCCAGCTTGAAAACTACCTGTGCGACGCCGATTTCCCCTTCACTTTTCCCTTGCCGGAAGTGGGCAGCGCGTTCCAGCGCAAAGTGTGGGCGGCGATTGCTTCCATCCCGCGCGGCACGGTGCGTACCTACGGCCAGGTCGCCAAGCACACCGGTTCTGCGCCGCGCGCGGTGGGGCAGGCGTGCGGCGCCAACTGGTTCCCGCTGGTCATTCCCTGCCACCGGGTGACGGCTGCGGGCGGACTGGGCGGCTTTGCGCAGAGCGACGATGAAAACGGCTTTCAGCTGAGCGTCAAGCGCTGGCTGCTGGCCCATGAAGGCGTCAACCATTCCCCATGGCAGCAGCAGACAATCTTCGGTTGATCGACGAATTTTGCGACAACCTTTGGCTCGAACAAGGGTTGGCCAAGAATTCGCTCGACGCGTACCGGCGCGACATGCGCATGTTCGCGCGCTGGCTCGAAGTCACGCGGCCCGGGCGCGACAGCCTGCACGCGGTGCAGGGACACGACCTGAATGCGTATTTTGCCGACCGCCACGCCGAGTCGAAGCCCAGTTCCTCGAACCGGCGCCTGTCGGTGCTCAAGCGCTTTTACCAGTTGGCGCTGCGCCAGCGCGCCATTGCCGCCGACCCCTGCCTGAAGCTGGTGTCGGCCAAGCAAGCCGTGCGCTTCGTGCATACCTTGAGCGAGGCCCAGGTCGAGGCGCTGCTGGCCGCGCCCGACGTGGCCACGCCGCTGGGTTTGCGCGAACGCACCATGCTCGAGCTGATGTACGCCAGCGGCTTGCGCGTGTCGGAACTGGTGACGCTGAAAGTTGTCGAACTGAGCTTAAACGATGGCGTGCTGCGCATCACGGGCAAGGGGGCCAAGACGCGCCTGGTGCCTTTCGGCCAGGTGGCGCGCGAATGGATCGAGCGCTATCTGCGCGACGCGCGCGGCCTCATCCTCAATGGCCAAATGGACGACGCGCTGTTCGTGACGGCGCGCGGTGCTCCGATGACGCGCCAAATGTTCTGGGTAATAATCAAAAAACATGCCGCGCGGGCCGGGATTACCGCTCCGCTGTCGCCCCATACACTGCGGCATGCCTTTGCGACGCACTTGCTCAATCACGGTGCCGACTTGCGCGTTGTGCAACTTCTGCTCGGGCACGCGGATATTTCGACGACACAAATCTATACCCATGTTGCGCGCGAGCGCATGAAACAGCTGCACGCCAAACACCATCCACGTGGTTAATTCAAATGCGACAGGGCTATCTGCGTCATAATGGTGCCGTAATACTCATTATCGACAGACAAACAAAGAGGTGATTCATGGCTAAAACTAATTTTTCGTACGAAAAGCGGCAGCGGGAATTAGAAAAGAAGAAAAAGGCCGAAGAAAAAGCCCGTAAGAAGCAAGACGCGAAAAATTCGCCAGGCGGCGAGGAAGGCAGCGCGCCCGAGGGCGACGAGGCTGAAGAAGCGGCGCCGAGGGCGAGCGATCCCGTTTAAAAGCACTGTCAGTGTGGCGCCGAGCTCCGGTTGGGGCAAGCGCCTTGGTATCCCAGGCTTGGCGACATCCGCGGCCTTCTTGTCCAGTACCCCATCGAACATCGTTCTCGCCAACGCGGTAACCCATGGAACGCTTGCTTTTAGCAAATGTTCTTCGGGTTCCCGCGCCGGCGCGCAACCCTTGGGCGATCGATCAGGCGACCTCCAGTTTTTGCTCCTCGAATGATTCCTCGTGCGCTTCGTCATCGCCTTTCAGATAGCGCGCCACGCGCTTTCCCAGGCGGTCCAGGTAGGTGTAGGCCACCGGCACCACGACCAGCGTCAGCAGCGTCGAAGTAATCACGCCGCCGATCACCGCGCGCCCCATCGGCGCTTGCAGTTCGCCCCCTTCGCCCAGGCCGATTGCCATCGGCAACATGCCGAAAATCATCGCCAGGGTCGTCATCAGGATCGGCCGCAGACGCACTTGGCCGGCGTCCATGATGGCGTCGAACTGGTTCTTGCCTTCGCGCTGACCATGGTTGGTAAAGTCCACCAGCAAAATCGCGTTTTTGGTCACCAGCCCCATCAGCATGATGATGCCGATGACCGAGAAAATATTCATCGTGCTGCCGGTAATGAACAAGGCGAGCACGACGCCGATCAGCGACAGCGGCAGCGACACCATGATGGCGATTGGCTGCAAAAAGCTGCCGAATTGCGAGGCCAGCACCAGGTAGATGAAGATCACCGCCACCCCCAGCGCAGCGCCGGCCGCGCCCAGCGTTTCCGCCATTTCTTCCGCATCGCCGCCGATGTCGAAGCGCACGCCTTCGGGCAAGTCGAAGGCCTTGATGATCTTTTGCACGTCTTCATGCACGTCGCCGTTCGGGCGCCCTTCGACCGCCGCCATGACCGCCACCCGGCGTTCGAGCGACTGGCGCTTGAGTACTTGCGGGCTGGTCGAGGGCACGAACTCGACGATCTGGCCGAGTGGCACCATGACCGGGTTACCGGCCGCGTCGCGCCGGCTCGAGGCCACCGACAGATCGGCCAAGTCGGCAATTTTCTGGCGACCAGACTTGGGCAGTTGCACGTTGATGTCGTAGTTTTGGCCGTCCGGCGCCAGCCAGCGGCTAATCTGATCGCCAGCCACAAAGGGCCGCAGGGCAGCACCGACTTGCTGGATCGATACGCCGAGGTCGCTTGCCAATTCATTATTGATCTTGACCACGGTGGCCGGATTGGCGCCTTCCTGGCTGTATTCGATATCCGTGACGCCTTTTACTGCGCGCATCTTGTCCATCAGCTTGTGCGCAACGGTATCGAGCTTGCCCTCGTCCGACCCCATGATATTGATGCGCACTGGTTTCCAGCCCACCGACATGCTGATGCCGGCAATTGGGGTCAAGCGGTCGCGCAGCACGGTTTCCATTTCCTGCTGCGAACGGCGCTTGCCCTTCTTGAGGTCGGTCAGCTTGATGTTCACTTGCGCCGTGTTGCGCCCGTCCCACGTGCCTACGTTGACCATAATGCTGTCGACTTCCTTAAATTCCCGCAACGCCGCTTCGATCTGGCGCACCTTGCCGTCGGTGTATTCCAGGCTGGAGCCGACCGCCGTCTTGAAGCGCATCTGGATGTAGCCATTGTCGGTCTGCGGCATCATTTCACTGCCGAGCGAACCCATCAGGGCGATGCTGCCGGCAAACAGTGCAAAGGCAATTGCCAGCGTCGCCTTGCGCCAGTTCAGCGCCACCGCCAGCACTGTGCCGTACCACACGTGCATGCGGTCGATGCCATGTTCGATTCTTTCCATGCCGCGGCCCAGCCACGGCAGGTACTTGAAGCGATTCTTGACCGGATCGCGCCACACTGACGAGAGCATGGGATCGAGTGTGAAGCTCACGAACAGCGAGACCATCACGGCCACTGCGACGGTGATGCCGAACTGCAGGAAAAAGCGCCCGATGATGCCTTCCATGAAGGCTACCGGCACGAACACGGCAACAATCGCAAAGGTCGTGGCCATTACGGCCAAGCCGATTTCATTGGTGCCGTCGTAGGCGGCGCGCAAATGGCTTTTGCCCATCGCCAAGTGGCGTACGATGTTTTCGCGCACCACAATGGCGTCATCGATCAGCAGGCCGATGCACAGCGACAAGGCCATGAGCGTTAGGAAGTTGAGCGTGAAACCGAAAGCTTGCATGGCAATAAAACTGGCCAGCACCGAAATAGGTAGCGTCAGGCCGGTGATGATGGTGCTGCGCCATGAGTGCAAAAACAGGAATACGATGATCATCGTCAGCAGCGCACCTTCGAGGATGGTGTGCTTGACGCTGGTGAGCTGACTTTCGACGCGCTCGGACTGGTCTTCGATGACCTTGATCTTGACGTCGGCAGGAATCACCGTGGCCAGTTTCGCCAGCACATCGCGCACGCCTTTGCCCACTTCCACGACATTGGCGCCTTGCACCTTCGTCACTTCGAGTGTAATGGCGCGCATGCCGTCGATGCGCGATATCGACGTTTCTTCCTGCTCGCCATCGATCACCTCGGCCACCTGCTCCAGATACACTGGGCCGTTGGCATGGCGCGCCACGATAATCTTGTTGAAGCCGCGCGTATCCTTGATCTTGCCTTCTATGCGCACCAGGCGTTCGCTGGCGCCGTAGCTGATATTGCCGGCTGGAAGGTTGGCATTGGTTTGCTGGATGGCGCGCAATACTTCGTCAACCCCGACATTGTTGCTGGTCAGTGCATCGGGCCTGACATTGATCAGGATCTGGCGGTTGGTCTTGCCGTTCACCCGCACCTGGCCCACGCCCGGTACCGCTTGCAAGCGCTTGACGATGACTTGCTCGGTGAGCGTCGACAAATCGCGCATGCTGCGCGTTGCCGATTTCAGGCTCATCTCCACCACCGGCTGGGCATTGTCGCCTTCCCACTGCAGCACCAGCGGTTCCTTGGCATCCTTGGGGAAGGACGGGCGCACGCGTGCCACCTTGTCGCGAATATCGATCATGGCGCGCTCGGCATTGACCGACAGTTGCAGTTCGACTTGGATGCCGGCGCGGCCTTCCCAGGCATTTGAATTGATGCGCTTGACGCCGCTGACGGTATTGAGCGCGTCCTCGAGCGGTCGCACGATGTCGTTTTCCACCTGCTCGGGGGAGGCGCCGGGGTAGGCCACTTCGACCCATGCCACCGGAATTTCGACGTTCGGCATTGCTTCCACGCCCAGCCGCTTGTAGGCAAACAGGCCGATCACCACAATGGCCACCATGATCATGGTGGCAAACACGGGGTTCTTGATACTGGTCTTGGTGATCCACATGGCTTATTCCTTCGCGCCGGCGGCTGCAACTCTGACGGCAGCTGCGGGCACACCCGGCAGCTTGACCTTGGCGCCCGGCTTGACGCCATCGAGCGCGCCGACCACGACGGTGGCGCCGGCGTCCAGGCCGCCGGTAATTTCGGCGTAGCCTTCATCGTCATTGCGCATGCCCAGCGTCACTTTCTGTGCGACCACCTTGTTGCCGACAATCTGGTAGACCACGTCCGTATTGTTTTCCTTGCGCAACGCGGCCAGCGGCACCAGCGGCACGACGGCCGATTTTTGCGTGGTGATATTACCCTTGGCAAACATGCCGCCGCTCAACGCACCGTCGGCATTGTCGACGCTGATATACACCAGCATCGAGCGCGAACCCATTTCCGTGGTCGGATTGATCCGCGCGACCTTGCCGGAAAAATCGCGCCCCGGATAGCCGTCGACCTTGAACTGGACATCTTGCCCCACTTTAATGCGGGGAATGTCGGACGCCGGCACTTGCGCTTCCAGCGTCAACTGTTTGAGGTTGACGATCGTAAACACCGGCATGTCGGGCGCGAGCTTTTCACCGGCTTGCACATGGCGCTTGCTGACGATGCCCGACAGCGGCGCGCGGATCGCCGTGTCGGCCAGTGCGTTGCGCGCCAGTTGCACCTGGGCCTGGGCCGCCTTGACGCCGGCCTGGGCCAGTTCGACCGAGTTCTGGGTCGTGTCGTAAGCTTGCTGCGAAATATAGTTTTGCTTGAGTAGCGCGCCGCTGTTCTGGTTATTCTTGCGCGCCAGCGCCAGGCGCGCATTTGCTTCGTCAAGCAGGGCTTGCTGTTGCGACAGGCGGGCGCTCGGATCGGACTGCTCGAGGCGGGCCAGCACTTGCCCCGCAGTCACGGCAGTGCCTTCACGGATGCTGGACTCCACCACCAGGCCCGACACCTTGGACTTGACGGTGGCTTGCGCAATGGGGGTCAAGGACCCGGACAGCGGCAAGCCGACGCTGAGTGCGCGCGCCTGTACCGCAGCGATGTCGCCTTTGGACAATTCATAGACATCGATTTTCGGCTTGCCGTCGGCGCCCTGCGCCAGGTCCGGCTTGGGCGGCGCGCTCGGCGCGCGCAGCGCGAACCAGCCGCCACCGGCCAGCGCCAGCACCGCCAGCGCGATCGCCGCGACTTTCCAGCGCTGGCGGCGCACGGTGCTCTGGACGGGGGCGCGGGGCAGGTTGTCGATTTTCATGGTCGTGTTTTTTCTTGGTTGGCAAAGTAGCAGGCGGAAATGCGGGGCGCTTGTGCTCCGCCTTGAAAACAAGATGGGGCCTCAGGCGCATGGTGACACTATAGAAAAGACGGGTTCGCGCCGCCTGTGAAATGTGACAGGACGCCGTTTTGCTGTGATGAACTGCAAACCGGCCCGACAAAACGCAATCCGTACGGGCAGGAAATACGTGGTCAGAATCCTGTTTGCGCGTTCGCAAACGGCCCATCAAACCCATAGACAAAAATGGGTAGACCAAGAGCATGCGCTGTGCATCGTCTTCTGTATTACTGTCGTGAAGGGAAGTTCCGTGAGTGCTGACACACCTGCCGTGCCATCTGTTTTTGAGCCTGATGGACCGGGGCGCGAGGCCCTCGATACCCTGTATCGATTCGTCGCCGCCCTCGAATTGACGCCGACCGTGGCGGTGCACAGCATCGACCGCGACGGCCTGGTGCGCTTCTGGAACCACAGTTGCGAAAATGCATTTGGCATTGCCGCGCGCGACGCCTTGGGGCGACCGCTCACGCAGCTGATCTCGCACCCGGAGCGCCAGGAAGAGTTCGCCTCCACGCTGGAAGCGATCTGGGTAGCGCGCAAGTCGCCGCCCCCGCGCGACTGGCTGGTGCAGCGCCCGGACGGCCAAAGGCGCTGGATGTATTCCACCCATTTTCCCGTGCTGCGCAATGGCGAGCCACAGCAAATTTTCTGCATGGAAGTGGACATCAGCAAACGCAAGGTCGACGAGCAGGCGCTGATCGACGCCGGCACCAATTTTCGCCAACTGTTCGAGCGTTCCAACGATGCCATCGTTTTAATTGAAGGCAATGCCATCATCGACGCCAACCCGGCCTCGCTCAAACTGTTTCGCTGCGCCGACAAAAATGGGCTGGTCGGCAAGACGCTGCTCGATTTTTCGCCGCCCAACCAACCGTCGGGCGATTCGTCGATCATGGCCGACGCGACGCAGTCGGCGCAGAACTTTATTGACGGCAACCGGCGCTACGAATGGGAGTTTCGCTTGCCCGACGGCAGTGCATTCTGGGCCGAGGTGCTGCTGACCTCGGTCACGCTGGACCACGAATTTTTGTCGTATGCCGTGCTGCGCGACATCTCCGCGCGCAAGGCCACCGAGACCACACTGCACATGGCGGCCCAGGTATTCGAGAACAGCCGCGACGCCATCGCCATCACCGACCGCGCCCACCGCGTGCTGGCGGTCAACCACGCGTTCACCGTCATCACCGGCATTGCGGCGCTCGACATTGTCGGCGCCGAACTGCCCAACTTGCGCACCGGCGCCCACGAACCGAGCTTTTACCAGCAAATCTGGGATTACGTGGCCGCCAACGACCACTGGGAAGGCGAAGTCTGGAGCGAGCGCAAGGGGGGCGAAGAATACCCGGTATGGGTAGCCCTGACCGCCATTCGCGACAGCGACGACCAGGTCTGCAACTTCATGGCCATCCTGTCCGACATCACCGACCGCAAGCGCATCGAAGAGCGCCACCGCCACCTGGCCGAGCATGATTTCCTGACCGACCTGCCGAACCGCGTGCTGTTCCTCGACCGCCTGCACCAGGCCCTGGCGGCGGCGCGCCGCCAGCATACCAAGGTGGCCGTCATGTTTGTCGACCTGGACCGCTTCAAGGGCATCAACGACAGCTTCGGCCACCACGTGGGCGACGCCGTGCTCAAGGAAGTGGCGGCCCGGCTGACCGGCTGCGTGCGCGGCGTGGACACCGTCAGCCGCCAGGGCGGCGACGAATTCGTCGTGATCCTGGCCGACATCGGCGGCGCCGACCAGGCCGCGCACGTGGCCGGCAGCGTGATGCAGGCGGTGGCCCAGCCGGTGCAGCATGGCGATGGCATCAAGGTCAGCCTGTCGGTATCGATCGGGATCAGCATCTACCCGGGCGACGGCGAAGATCTTGATACACTTTTAAAGCATGCCGACATAGCGATGTATCATGCCAAACAGAACGGGCGCAATGCCTTCAGCTTTTTTAATGCGGAAATGAACGCGCACGTGATCGAACGCGCGCAGATGGAAAAAGCCTTGCGCCAGGCGCTCGCCAACCAGGAGTTCGAGCTTGCCTATCAGCCAGAAATTAACATCGCCAGCGGCATGGCGATCGGCGTCGAAGCGCTGCTGCGCTGGCGCCACCCGGAGCGCGGGCTGCTGCTGCCTGCCGAGTTCATGGCGGTGGCCGAGGAATCGGGTCTGATGCTTCCCATCGGCGACTGGGTGCTGCGCAAGGCGTGCCGCCAAGCGGCCGTCTGGCGCGATGCCGGCGTGCCGGTGGTAATGGCGGTCAACCTGTCCACGGTGCAATTTATGCACGACCATCTGGTCGAGAGCGTTGATGCGGCGCTCGCTGCGTCTGGTCTGGAGCCAGCTTACCTGGACCTGGAAATTACCGAAGACGTCATCATGAGCAACAATGAAAAAGCCATCGCCACCGTGAAAGCGCTGCGCGAGCGCGGCATCGGACTGACCATCGACGACTTTGGCACCGGCTTTTCAAGCCTGAGCTACCTGCGCCGCTTTCCGCTGTCCAAGCTCAAGATCGACCGTTCCTTCGTCGACGACATCACGCGCCAACCTGCCGACGCGGCCATCATTCTCGCCATCATCGCGGTGGCGCGCAGCCTCAAGCTGCGCGTGATCGCCGAAGGCGTCGAAACGGCCGAACAGCTGCGCTTTTTGCAGCAGCACGGCTGCGACGCCTACCAGGGCTACTACGCTAGCATGGCCATGCCGGAACCGGATCTCACACGCCGCCATCGCTAAGGCCGCGCGTCTCGTCGAACAGGCGGATGCGCGCCAGCACTTGCCCGTGGTCGGACGCTGCGGGCAGTTCGAGCACCACGTGGTCGTTCAGATAGACCACGTCGACCACTTCGCCGATCGCGTTGGGCAAGGCCGGGTTGAATTCCTCGGACACTAAAATGTGGTCGATGGTGGTGTAGTTGCCGTCGTGGAGCATTGAAAACCCCACATGGCGCAGGTGGTCCTGGCGCTGTTGCAGCTGGTAGGCGTCAAACAGGCGGCCCGACATGGGCGTGCCCACGCCCAGCACGATGGTGGTGGTGACGGCGTCGGCCACGTCATTGAAGTCGCCCAGCACGATTTGCGCGCGCTTGTTGTTGCGCGCCATAGTGGTCAGCAGCACGCGCAGCGCCACCGCTTCGGTCCCGCGCCGCACCAGCGAACGCAGGCAAGCCATGCCGAACAGCAGCGGATCTTCGCTGTTGTCGCCGTTGCGGTAGTCAGGCCGCTTGCTCTTCAGATGCACCACGACCACGTCGACCGCTACGTCGGGCGAGACCACCACCGCCGCATGGATCACGGCGCGTGAAAACTGTTCGGCGTCGCGCGTGCCGTCTGCCAGCGCCACGCCCGCCGGATAATCGCCCAGCGCCACGCCGGGCGCGGCCAGCGGCAGGCGCGACACCAGCGCCACCGACGGCGTGAGCCGTTCGGCGGCCGGGTCCGGGTCGAAGCCGACGTGGACGGCGTCGCGGTAAAGGCGCGTGCGCGCCAGCGCTTCGCGCAGCGCCGCCTGCGAAAAAATTTCCTGGAAACCGATCACGTCGGCGTCGAGCAAGTCGATCTGGCGCGCAGTCCAGTCGAGCTTGGCTTCATATTCCTCGGCCGTGGCGGGCAGCAGGTTGTCATACAGTTGCACGCCGGGCGGGGCAAGGTTGTAGGCATTGAAGGTGGCAAAGCGGATTTCTTGCTGCATAATAAGAACTCCTCATTGAGTCTTTAGCGTATCACGCATGGCAAAGAAAGAGCATATTTCCGAAACACAGGCCACGCAGTTCCTGCGCAAACAGGGCGTGGCGTTCAGCGAACACCCTTATGCCTACGAGGAAAAGGGCGGCACCAAGGTGTCCGCGCGCGAACTGGGCGTGCCCGAACACGACGTCATCAAGACGCTGGTGATGCAGGACGCCGCCGCGCGTCCGTTGATCGTGCTGATGCATGGCGACTGCAAGGTGTCGACCAAGAACCTGGCGCGCGCTATCGGCTGCAAGTCGGTCGAGCCGTGCAAGCCGGAAGTGGCCCAGCGCCATTCCGGCTACCAGGTAGGGGGCACGTCGCCGTTTGGCACGCGCAAGGTGCTGCCGGTGTATGTCGAGGAAAGCATCCTGGCTTTGCCGACCATCTACATCAACGGCGGACGGCGCGGCTACCTGGTGGGGATTGCGCCCCAGGTGCTGGTCGCGCAACTGGGCGCCAGGGCGGTCAACTGCGCGCTGGCCGAGTGATGGTGTATATTCTCGTCCCGGCGCCCGGAGAACCGGGCATTCCAATCACGTAGCAGAGAGAGCGCATGTACACTGTCCTTTTCACCATCGTCGCCTACCTGATCGGCTCCATTTCGTTTGCCGTGGTGATGAGCCATGCCTTTGGCCTGTCCGACCCGCGCACCTATGGTTCCAAGAACCCGGGCGCCACCAATGTGCTGCGCAGCGGTAACAAGAAGGCGGCCATCGCTACCCTGATCGGCGACGCGGCCAAGGGTTGGTTCGCGGTCTGGCTGGCCGAGCGCCTGGCCGACCAGTTCGGCGTGGGCGAGTTGGGCATTGCGCTGGTGGCGCTGGCGGTGTTCCTGGGGCACTTGTATCCCATCTTCTTTCGCTTTGTCGGCGGCAAGGGTGTCGCCACCGCGCTGGGCGTGCTGCTTGGCCTGAACCCATGGCTGGGCCTGGCCACGCTGATCACCTGGCTGGTGATTGCCTATGCCTTCCGCTATTCGTCGCTGGCGGCGCTGGTGGCGGCGCTGTTCGCGCCGTTTTACTTCGGCCTGCTGTTCGGTATCGACCAACTTGAAAAGCTGCTGGCCGTCATCATCATGAGCGCCCTGCTGCTGTTTCGCCATCGCAGCAACATCGCCAACCTGTTGGCAGGCAAGGAAAGCAAGTTGGGCAGCAAGGCTGCCAGCGCCAAACCAGTGGCGAAAAAACACTAGGCAGGCGACGGGTTTCGGCTGCAGGCTCTAAAATGGGCCATCCATCCTTGATAGGCGCCGCCGTGACCCAACTCAGAATCGACTTTGTATCCGACATTTCCTGCCCGTGGTGCGTGATCGGGCTTAAATCGCTCGAACAGGCGCTGGCCAACGTGGCCGACGTTGCCAGTGCCGACCTGCACTTCCATCCCTTTGAACTGAACCCGCAGATGGCGCCGGAAGGCGAAGACATCGGCGAGCATCTTGCGCGCAAGTATGGGGCGACCGAAGAGCAGAGCGCCAAGACGCGCGCGATGATCCGCGAGCGCGGCGCCGAACTGGGCTTTGAATTCGCCATGGACAAGCGCAGCCGCATCTATAACACCTTTGATGCGCATCGCCTGCTGCATTGGGCCGAGCTGCAAGGCCGCCAGCGCGAGCTGAAAATGGCGCTGTTCGAAGCCTATTTTACCCATGGCGACAATCCCGGTTCGCATGAAGTGCTCACGCGCGTGGCGCAAGAAGTGGGGCTCGATGCGACCGAGGCAGCCGAAGTGCTGGCCACCGGTGCGTATGAGGAAGAAGTGCGCGAGCAGGAAGAATTTTTCCAGCGGCAAGGGATCAGCGCTGTGCCGGCCATCATCATCAATCAGAAACATTTGATCTCGGGCGGGCAGCCGCCAGAGGTGTTCGAAAAGGCCCTGCGCCAGATTGCGGCGCAAAGCGCCGAATAAGGTCAAGCACCCGGTGCCCTTTTGGTGCAGTGCACACAAAAGGTGCCGCGTGTCGCCATCTTGAAGACCGTAGCGCCATTTTTTCATCCATTTTCCCTCCTTGCCTGCTGGCACGGCCCTTGCTGAGTAGTTCACAACGGCGGACGCGTTTGCGCCCGCTTCCGACAGTGACTACTGCTAGCGAACGAGGGAAGAATGCAAATCGACGACTCCACCAATGTGATCCGCCGCAGCCTCATCAAGGCCGGCGCCGCCGCATCGCTGACCGGCCTGGCCAGCGGCGGCGTGTTTGCCGCCGGCTCGGACAAGCCGGAAAAGGAAGAAGTCAAAATCGGCTTCATTCCGCTGACCGACTGCGCGTCGGTCGTCATGGCCTCGGTACTGGGCTTTGACAAAAAATACGGCATCAAGATCGTGCTGTCGAAAGAATCATCGTGGGCCAGCGTGCGCGACAAGCTCGTCAATGGCGAGCTCGACGCCGCCCATGTACTGTATGGCTTGATCTACGGCGTGCAGATGGGCATTGGCGGGGCCAAGAAGGACATGGCCATCCTGATGAACCTGAACCATAACGGCCAGGCCATCACCCTGTCGAAAAAAGTGGCCGACAAGGGCGGCGTGGACGGCGCCTCGCTGGCCAGGCTGATGCAGACGGACAAGCGCGAGTATTCCTTCGCCCAGACTTTTCCAACCGGCACCCACGCCATGTGGCTGTACTACTGGCTGGCCAGCTACGGCATCAACCCGATGAAGGACGCCAAGGTCATCACCGTGCCGCCGCCGCAAATGGTGGCCAACATGCGCGTCGGTAACATGGACGGTTTTTGCGTGGGCGAACCGTGGAACCACCGCGCCATTGTCGATGGTGTGGGCATTACTGCGGCCACCACCCAAGACATCTGGAAAGACCACCCCGAAAAAACGCTGGGCACCACGCTCGACTGGGCCACGCAGCACCCGAATACGGCGCGCGCGCTGATCGCCGCCGTGCTCGACGCCAGCAAGTGGATCGATGCGGGTCTGGTCAACAAGACCAAGATGGCTGAGACCATTGCCGCCAAGTCTTACGTGAACACCACGGTGGACGTCATCAACCAACGCATTTTAGGCCGTTACCAGAACGGGCTCGGGCGCACCTGGGACGATCCGAACTACATGAAGTTCTACAACGATGGCTTGGTCAACTATCCCTTCGTGTCCGACGGCATGTGGTTCATGACCCAGCACAAGCGCTGGGGCTTGCTCAAGGGCGAAGTGGACTACCTGGGCACGGCGAGCAAGGTCAACCAGACCAAGCTGTACGCGGAAGGCGCCGCCTTGGCCAAGGTGGCCGTGCCCAAGTCGCCGATGCGTTCGGTGAAGATGATCGACGGCACCGTTTGGGACGGCAAGAATCCCAAAGCCTACGCCGACGCCTTCAAGATCAAAGCCTGAAAGACAAGGAGAGCGCAATGAGTGCAGTGCTGGAGAGTGACATGAGCATGCCGGTGGGTACGCCGGTGAATACGCCAATGCAAGAAACCGTGCTCGAACGCCCGGCGCGCAGCAAGCGCCTGGCCGCCAAGGGCGTCAAGCTTTCCAACGGAAACTCGCGCGGGCGCGCCCTTGCGGTGGCCGTGATGCCGCCGCTGCTGGGCCTGGGCATCCTGTTGCTGCTGTGGGAAATTCTATCGGTGAGCAATACCAGTTTTCCATCTCCGAAAGTCACCTTCCTGGAAGCGGTCAAGATGTTTTCCGATCCGTTCTACAGCAACGGGCCGAACGACCAGGGCATTGGCTGGAACATTCTGGCCTCGCTGAAGCGCGTGGGCGTCGGCTTTGGCTTGGCGGCGCTGGTGGGCATTCCGCTCGGCTTCATGATCGGCCGCTTCACATTTTTGGCGGGCATGTTCAATCCGATTGTCAGCCTGCTCAAGCCAGTCTCGCCGCTGGCCTGGTTGCCGATTGGCTTGCTGGTGTTCAAGGCGGCCGATCCCGCCGCCATCTGGTCGATTTTCATTTGCTCGATCTGGCCGATGATCATCAACACGGCCGCCGGCGTGCAACGCGTGCCGCAAGACTACATGAACGTGGCGCGCGTGCTGCAACTGTCGGAATGGAAGATTTTCACCAAGATCTTGCTGCCATCGGTGCTGCCCTACATGCTGACCGGCGTGCGCCTGGCGATCGGCACGGCCTGGCTGGTGATCGTCGCGGCCGAGATGCTGACCGGCGGCGTAGGAATCGGCTTTTGGGTGTGGGATGAGTGGAACAACCTGAACGTGGCGCATATCGTGATTGCCATCGTGGTGATCGGCGTGGTCGGCCTGATCCTGGAGCAGGCGCTCGTTGCGCTCGCAAAAACTTTCACCTATGAAGAAGCGGGAACCTGACATGAGCAAAAAATTCATCGAAGTGCAGAACGCGGAAATGGTGTTCGACACGCGCAAGGGCAGTTTTCACGCGCTTACCAGGGTCAATCTGGCGGTGGAGCAGGGCGAGTTCATCACGCTGATCGGCCACTCCGGCTGCGGCAAGTCCACACTGCTCAACTTGCTGGCAGGTTTGACGACGGCGACCGAAGGCGCGCTGATCTGCGCCGGGCGCGAAATTGCGGGCCCCTCGCCCGAGCGCGCGGTAGTGTTCCAGAACCATTCCCTGCTGCCATGGCTGACCTGTTTCGAGAACGTCTACCTGGCCGTCGAAAAAGTGTTCGCTGCCAAGGAATCCACGGCGCAATTGCGCGAGCGAACAGCGGCGGCGCTGGCGCTGGTCGGCTTGACGGCGGCCAGCGCCAAGCGCCCGAATGAAATCTCGGGCGGCATGAAGCAACGCGTGGGCATTGCGCGTGCCTTGTCGATGGAGCCGAAAGTGTTGCTGATGGACGAGCCCTTCGGCGCGCTCGACGCGCTCACGCGTGCTCACTTGCAAGATGAGTTGATGGCCATTGTCGCCAAGACCGGTTCGACGGTCGTGATGGTGACGCATGATGTGGATGAAGCGGTGCTGCTGTCAGACCGGATCGTAATGATGACCAATGGCCCTGCGGCCACGATCGGCGACATCGTCCAGGTCAGACTGGCCCGCCCGCGCGACCGGGTGGCGTTGGCGCATGACGTGCTGTACGTGGAATACCGCACGCGCGTGCTGGAGTTTTTGTATCACCGGCAAGCTAGGCCGCACAAAGATGCGGCCTAGCGTGGCGCGCGAGGCTGGTCTGTACGGGCACGCGTGGAGTCGGCGAGCCTCGTTAGCCCAAAAGGATTTTTACTCAAGCGCACGATAAGATGGCCTATATCGATATCGTCCAAGGACCGTCCCGCCTCTGACCAGTGACTCAGGGTTGGTCTGAAATACGTTACTGTGCTACAACAACGCCGGCACAGTTCAACGCTAGCGTCGCCAAGCTAAAAACGCCAGGGATGATCTGAATACCTTTCGTCCATGTTACAACTACATTTTCCAGATGATACTCACGCTTGCCATCGAATAGCATCCATTCGTCTTCGTCCGCTTGATAGATTGCCAGCGTTCGCCGCGACAAGCCACCCTGAGATAGGGTTATAACGTTGGCGCCAACGCCATCCGGAGCTGGCTCTTCGGCGCGTACTTTACGAATGGCAGCAGTCACGCCTGTAGAACGGTCCAATTCGAAAGACATCGGTGCCCAGATCGCCCCAGTAGTCAGGTTTGCTAAAGAAACGATACTTCCTACGCATTCAGAAGAATCAATGCTCTGTTTTGTTTGCATTCACAACTCCTGCTTCCGTCAGAATTACGCCTCATCGACCAAGCTGAGGCACTGATAGTTCCCGACGATATCTTGAAATGCCACAGCGGCCCTTGTGATCGCATAGGCATCGCCTGTTCACCCAGCCATCGGTCAAGCGCATGAACAACATCGCCTCGCCTCGCCGCCTTCGCCAGAACGATGTAACGCTGCTGTAATGCCGCCCCTTTTGCGACAGCCGACACAATGTTATAGTCCCAGCAATATGACCCCGGACCAGTCCCCCCTTCCGCCCAGCGCCACAGCCCTGCCGTCCGACGGCCGCGTGGTGCTTGACGCTGGCATGCTCAAACAGCTGCGCAAGGCGCGGGCCCTGAGCCAAGAGGCACTGGCCGAGCTGTGCTTTACCAGCCAGCTGTGTGTGTCAATCGCCTCCATCAAACGCGCCGAGACGGGCAAGGCCGTCTTGTACCGCACGGCGCGCCACCTTGCCGCGATTTTCGCGGTCGACGTGGAAGACCTGCGCAACCCGGCCAATGCGCCAAATCGCGAGAGCGCCATCCCGCGCGACGACCCGGTGCGCTACGTCATTGAACTGCACATTGGCCTGAACACCCCTGCCAGCGATGCCACGCGCGAAACGCTCGATGCGCTGGTGCGTCAGTTCGGTGGGCGCACGGAGGCACCCGGCGCGCAACACATCACCGCCATCTTCGGCATCCCGCAGGCCTACAGCAGCGACGCCGAACGCGCCATGCGCTGCGCCCTCGAAATCAGCCTGCAATTGGCGCCCACGGTTGCCACCAGCATGGCGCTGCGCCTGGCGCGCTGGGAAGACGGGCGCGCCCCCGACGCCGTCCTGCAGGCCGACGCGCGCGCCACGGGCCAAAGCTGCGGCGCGATCCACGTAGCGCTCGAGCTGGTCTCGCAACTGACCGGCATTTTTGTGTTCGACGCCGCGCCCCAAGGTGGCGGCTACCAGACCTTTTCCCGCCTCGCCGACCAGGCGCACGCGCCCGCGCCAATGATCGGGCGCTATATCGAAACGGGCCAGTTCAAAGGGTTGATCGAGTTCGCGCAGCAGTACCAGAGCGGCCACGTGATTTACCTGCGCGGCATGGCCGGCATCGGCAAGAGCCGGCTGACGCAGGAATTCATTGCCATCGCGCGCCAGAACCAGTTCGCATGCCACGCCTGCGAGGTGCGCGACTTTGGCGCCGACAGCGCGTTGGCGCCGCTGGGCCAATTGGTGCGCAGCCTGTTTGGCCCCGCCGACACGCCTGAAGCCCTGGCGCGCGCCATCGCCGCCACCGTGGCGCAGCTCAAGCTGCCGGCTGAATGGACCATGTTCTACTGCGCGCTGACGGGCGCCCCGATGGACGCAGGCCAGCGCGCGCTCGACGCGGCCATGACGGCCGAGGCGCGTGATCGAGCAATCCTGAACGCCGTGCAAACGCTGATCGTGCGCAGCTCGATGCTCACCGCCCTGATGCTCAGCGTGGAAGACATCCACTGGGGCGACAGCCATCTGTTCGCCGCCCTCGGCGCGCTGATCGCCCACACGCGCGAAGCGAGCGTGGTGTGGGTACTCACCTCGCGCATTGAACACGATCCGCTCGAGTCGCAGCTGCGCGCGCACCTGGCCGACATTGCCCTGTCGGTGTTCGAACTGGCGCCCCTGAACGCGCGCGAAGCCGACGTGCTGGCCGACCAGTACGCCAACCTGGAACCGGCCTGGCGCCGCCGCTGCGTCGCGCGCGCGCAAGGCAACCCCTTGTTCCTGACCCAGCTGCTGACCAGTCCCGGCATTGCGCTGCCCGACAGCCTGCGCCACCTGGTCCAGGCGCGCGTGGACGCGCTCGAACCGCTGCACCGCGCCGCGCTGCGCCTGGCGGCCGTGATCGGCAACCGCTTCGAACTGGGCATGCTGCGCCAGGCCCTGGCGCAGCCCGACTACCTGCCCGAGGCGGCCGGGCGCCACTGCCTGGTGCGACCCTGCGGGCAGGGCAGCTACATGTTCGTGCACGACCTGGTCATGCATTGCATCTACGACGCCATCGACGCGCAGCAGCGGCGCCTGTTGCACCGCACCGTGGCCGACCTGTACCGCGACACCGACCGCGCCCTATGCGCCCATCACCTGTGGCGCTGCGACGATCCGGCCGCTTTCGAGATGGCGCTGGCGGCCCTGCGCGACAAGCTGGCCGCGCGCCAGTTCGACGCCGCGCTGGAACTGAGCGCACAGTGGCAAAGCGAGCACCCGGACAGCTTTGCGCTGGCGCTGCTGCACGCGCATGCCCTGAGCGGCGCGGGATTGACGCCGCGGGCGCGCCAGTCTTACCAGGGCGCGCTGGCGTTGGCCGCCGGCGCGTCCGACAAGATCGAGGCGGCGCTGGGCCTGGCGACCAGCCTGAATATTCTTGAGCAGCTCGACGAGGAAGAGCGCCTGCTCGACGCCATGCTGCCGCTGGCGCGGGGCATGGGCGCCGACGCTTCGCTGGCCAAGCTGCTCTACTTGAAGGGCAATATCTACTTCCCACGCGGGAACTACAACGCGTGCCGCCAGTATCACGAACAAGCAGTCGTGCACGCGCGCGCCGGCGCCAGCGTGGAAACCGAAATCCGCGCCCTCAGCGGCGTGGCCGACTCTTACTACGCGCAGGGCTACATGCGCCAGGCCGAGGCCCTGTTTGGCCAGTGTCTGGCCATGTGCGAGCGCGACGGCCTGGTCCAGCTGGACCCGGGTAACCGCAGCGCGCTGGCCTCGACCCGGCTGTACCTGGGCCAGAGCGCGGCGGCCCGCACCGGCGCGCGCGCGGCGGCGCTGCTGGCGCGCCGGCTGGGCAACCAGCGCGCCGAAATCGTGGCGCGCCTGACCGCCGGCTGGGTGCTGCTGGCCGGCGGCCAGCTGGACGAAGCCAAAGAGGAAGTGGCCGCCGGCCTGGCGCTGAGCCGGGCCATGGGCGCGGCCCGCTTCGAGCCGTTTTTGATGGAGAGCATGGCGCGTATTGCATGGCTGCAAGGCGATGTCGTGCTGGCGCAGCAACAGATTGGCTGGGCCGCCGCCGAGGTTGAACGCTTGCAGCTGCAAGGTTTCATCGGTCCGTGGGTGATGGGTACGCTGGCGCTGCTGACTGACGACGCCGCCGTGCGCGAGCAGGCGCTGCGCCTGGGCAACGCCTACCTGCGCCAGGACTGCGTGGCGCACAATGGCTTGCGCTTCCTGGTGGCGGCGGCCGAGGTGGCGCTGATCGCGGGCGACGCGCCAGCGGCGCTGGCCTTTGCCGGGCGACTGGCCGCCCAGACCAGGGGCGAGCCCTGCGCCTGGGTCGAACACCACGTTGCGCTGCTCACGCAATTCGCGCGCTGGCTGAACGCGCCCGACGACAGCGCTCGCGCCGCACTCATCGAGCTGCACCGGCACAGCGGCGAACTAGGCTTCGCGCTCGCCACGCCCCGCCTGCACGACGCGCTGCTGCGCCTCGCCTGACCTTTTCCCTCCCAACCCAAGGAATACCATGGATACTCCCCCGCGCGGACGCGCTGCTGCCCAGGCCCAGCTGACGCTGGCCGATGCCAAGCTCGATCTGCTGGCCGCGCTCGACCCGCTGCTGATCCTGTCGGTGCGCGAACCGTGCTTTGCCGCCGTGGTCGGGCACACCCTGCAAAACAAGATCGATACCTGGCCGCTGCTGGACCAGTTCAACATCCAGGACCGGATCATCGCCACGCTCGATTACGCTTTTCCCGAGCAGCTCGAAGTCGAGGACGACTTCTGCTGCTACCTGCGCGACAATCAATATGACCTGAGCCACTGCTTTGCGATGACCGAAGTGGGAACCTTGAGCGAGACCGGTTTTACGCCCGACCCCAGCGTGCAAAAACTGCTCGCGTACACGATTCCCAACACCTTGCACGAAATTAACCTGATGCCCAAGCCCATGGACAGTGGGCATGTGCTGGAAAAGCTGGCCGCCAGCGTGGCCTGGCTGCGCAACGCTTGGCAAGCCACGGGCAACCCGGGCGGGCGCATCTACATCAACATCGTCGACCTGATGGATACTTTCATGGCCGATCGCGACTATGCGCTCGACGTGCTCGAGTTGCTGGCCACGCTGCCGGTCGATGGCCTCTCCTTCGAAGATGGACGCGGCAGCTTTTTCCCGTTCCAGGTGGGCGCCGTGGTGGCCGCCGCCAAGGCCGTGCTGGCGCCGGGCCAGGCCATTTTGTTCCACTGCCATAGCGGCAACGGCATGGATAACGCCTCGGTGATCGAAGCACTGCTGCAGGGCGCAAACGGCTACTGGGGCGGCATGGAACGAACCTCGTCGACCATCGGTCACGCCAGCGTCGGCGAGCTGGTTGCCAACCTGGTGCGCGCCGGCAACCCGAACATGGCGCGCCGCTTCTCGCTGCCCGACTTGCTGCCGGTGTCGGCCAAAATGTACTCCATCAACAACAACCTGCCTGACGCACCCGACGACTGGCCAATTGCCGGCTACGACGCCTACCGCACCGTGCTGTCGGACTTTACCCAGACCGACCGGCGCAAGATGGACTTGCCGCCGCAAGTCATCGGCGGCACCGGGCAATTCCGGATCGCGCCGGTGGGCAGCGATATTTCCGTGGTGCAAGAGCGAGTGTATGAGGTGGTGCGCGTAAAAATCGAACGCGACCTGGCGCGCCAGATGATTTTGCTAATGCGCGCCGACCTGCGCCAGGGTCTGCGCATCGTCTACGACGAGCCTGAACAGCTCACACGGCTGTACCGGCGCGCGCTGCTCGCCACCACTGAACCAGCTTGACGCTACCCCCGGTGCGCATTGTCATGATGCGCACCTTTTTGGCCGGTTTTCCTTGCCAAAAAGTCATATTCCTCTGCATTTTCCTGCCGCATTGTCTCGCTAAAACACCAATCCACGGCAACTGTCGCTGAGCCGACACGAACCGGCGCCACGCCGGTATCAGTGCGGTATCAGATGGCCGCACCGCCGTTGTGCCCGCTTTATTCCCTTTAGAATGACGTAAGAATAAATTTTAGACAACAATTTTATTGTATAAGGTCTGGCATAAAAGCAAGGACTTCCGATCATTTTTGTTGTGCTGGAGGCATTTTAAATAAGCAAATGGCTATGAAATAGTTATTGTGCATAAAGCATTGCTTTATACTGCGCGATTGAAAAAAAGGAAATGTATGGCAACGATGATTTTTTACCAGAAACCGACCGCGCTGAACCGCGAACGCCACCGCAACCTCAAGCTCGATGCGAGCGCGGGCAACTTTTCCTTTGCCGAAAAGACCAATTCGGTCCTGATCGCCGCTACCGAAATCGTCGATGCCGCCTTGAGTTATCCGGTTGTCTTCGTCGGCAAGGCTGGCGGACCGTTCACACTGGCCGCCATGGTCGGCCTGAACGACCAGGAAAACCTGTACGTGGACGCCAATGGCCAATGGGAAGCGGACTGCTATCTGCCCGCCTTCGTGCGCCGCTACCCGTTCGTGCTGGCCGAGGGCGACGGCGAGGGCGCCGACCTGACGGTCTGCGTCGACGAATCGTTTGTCGGCCTGAATGAGGAAACGGGCGAAGCGCTGTTCGACGCCGACGGCACGGAAGCGCCGCTGCTGACCGGCGCCGTCGATTTCCTGCGCCTGTTCCACATCGAAATGCAGAACACCAACGCTTTTGCCGCCCGCCTGGCGGAGCTGGACTTGCTGACCCAGAAGACGATCGAAGTGCAGCGCGACGGCAAAAAGCAGCTGGTCGAGGGCATTTTTATTATCGACCAGGAAAAGCTGATGAAGCTCGATGACGTCACACTGCTGCACCTTCTGCGCAATGGCGACATGAGCCTGATCCACGCCCATCTGTTCTCCCTCAAGCATGTGCCGCGCCTGGCTGCACGCCTCGACCGCCGCACCAGCGCCGCCACGCAAGCGGCCACTGAGGCAGCTCAATCGCTGCTCGAAAGCATGCCCGCAGCGCCGACCGTGATGTAGCCCCGCCTTCAACGCCAGCAATACGGCGCGCTCGCTCCCGCAAGGGCCGCTCGCCCATCCCATCCCGTCCCATCCCGGCCGGGCAGGCGCCTCGCGCCTGCCCGGGCAATCAACACATTTACAGGAACGCCCCATGTCCATCTTGTCGAAGACTCTCCAAGCCGCAAACCCACGTCGCTGGCAGCTGTACCGCGCCCGGCCGTCGGCGCTGTTCATGGCCTTGCTGACAGTATTCGGCAATTCGATCGGCATGGCGTACGCGCAAAACACCATCGTGCCCAAGGGGACCACGGCCACCCAGCTGACCGTTTCCGGCAACGTGACCAACATCACCACCGGCACCATCCACGGCAAGACGGCGCTCAATGCCTTCAACCTGTTCCAGGTGGGGCAAAACAATACGGTCAACCTGGTGGTGCCCACCAATGCGACCCACCTGGTCAACCTGGTCACGGACGCCCCGGTCCAGGTCAACGGCATCGTCAACAGCCTGAAGGATGGACGCATCGGCGGCAATGTCGTGTTTGCCGATCCGTACGGCATGATCGTCGGCGCTTCCGGCGCGCTGAACGTGGGCAGCCTGCTGGTGACGACACCGAGCCGCCAGTTCCTTGACGGCGTGATCGGCACCGATGGCAGCATCGATGCGCTGGCCGTCAGCACGCTGGTCAGCGGCAACGCACCGGCCTCCGGCCTGGGCGCGATCCGCATCGATGGCCAGGTCAATGCACGCGACATGATCCGCCTGCAAGGCGCGGCGGTTTCCATCAACGGCGCCTTGCGCGCCGGCGCCGAAGTGGCGCACCAGAGCGCCTTCCTGGGCGCCGTCAACAGCACCGGCATCGACGCCGGCGTGGCGCTGGTCGAGACGGCTGGCGTGATCGAAATCCAGGCCAGCGGCAGCGTGGCGCTGGCCGGTACCGTCGCGGTCGACGGCAAGGCCGGCATGGCCGGCAAGATCACCGTGCGCGCGGACCAGGATATTGACGTCGCGAGCGGGGCGCTGGTGTCGGCGCGCGGCCTGGGTCTGGACGCCAACGGCGGCAACATCGTCGTGTTCGCGCAGAACAATGCCACGCTGGCGGGCGGCGCGACCATCGACGCGGGTGCCGGCGCTACCGGCGACGGCGGCTTTCTCGAGTTCAGCGCCAAGAAGGATCTGGCGATTCGCGGCGGCAAGCTGGCCGCAGGCGCGCTCGGCGGCCTGGGCGGGACCATCCTGATCGACCCGGAAAACCTGCTGTACGAGGGCGCCGGCTTTGACGACTTCAACGGCAACTCCGGCGTCAATTATGTGCTCCAGGCCGACAAATCGATCGTGCTCAAGAACGTGTTTATCTCCACGCGGCGCCTGGCGGGCAACGCCACACCGGATCGCGGCAACGTGATGAGTGCGCTCTCGTCCCAGGCATCAGGCAATATCACGCTAACCGCGCCTTCCATCACGCTCAAGGACAGCACGCTGGTGGCCAATTCGGGCGACAAAGCCACCACCACGTCCGGCGTGGTCTTGCTCAAGGCTGAAGCGAGCAAAACTGCGCCCCAGCTGGGCCTGGTGGACCTGGGAACCGGCATCACGCTCGAGAACTCGACTATCAAGGGCGACTCGGTTGAACTGTCCGCCAAGACCACCGTCGACAGCCGCCACGTGTATGTGGGCGACTCGGTAGTCGGGCTTGCGCAGGGCCTGGCCCGTACCGGCGCATCGGCTATCCTGAAAGTGTCCGGCGTGCCGCTTGACGCTGAGCTGATCTATTCGGACGTGCGCGCCGACGCCACGGTGCGCATCGGCACGGGCAGCGTGCTGGAGGCGCGCAGCAAGGTATTGTTGAGCGCCGCCACGCTGACCCAGGCCGGCATCGAACAGGCCGCGCCCGCCAGCGGCTCGACCGGCTCGTCCTCGTTCGGCATTGGCGCGGCCTATGTCAGCAACCAGTCCAAGGCCCAGGTCATCGTCGAAAGCGGCGCGCGCATCAAGGCGGCCGACCTGACCATCGATGCGCACAACCAGGCCAAGGTGGTGGCCCAGATCAAGGCGCCCCACGCCACCAAGCCGGACAACAACGACGTATCCGTGGCGCTGTCCTACACCAAGGCCGAGATCGACGCCATCGCGCGCGTGGACGCCGGCGCCACGCTGGACGTGTCGGGCAAGCTGGCGCTGGGTGCCACCAACGCCGGCAGCTACACCAACAACGCGGAAGTGGAGACCGGCACCCAGGGCCTGGCCGCTGCCGCCGTCGCCTACGCGCTGCACAATTCGCACGCCGCCGCCACGCTGGGCGCCAACGTGGCCGACGCCAGCACGGTGTCGGTGATCGCCGTCAACGACGTGCAAAAAGATATCGTGACGGCCAAGTCGTCGGTCGGCGCCTCCGGTACCGACGCCATCGCCAACCAGGCTGCCGCGCAAACCATCGGCAAGGCCGAAACCGCCATGTATGGCTTCCTTGGTCTTGGCAACATCATGCCGAGCAAGGACCTGGCGCCTGCCAGCGCCCAGGAATCGAACGCGTTCCGCCTGGGCGGCGCGATTGCCATGTCCACCAGCCGTCACACGGCGGACGCGGTGATCGGCAATGGCAGCGTGGTGCACGCCACCGGTTCGATCGCCGTGGCCAGCCGCCTGCTGGCGGCCGACGTCAAGATCAGCGCCACCTCGGCGGCCGTGTCGCAGTCGGCGGCCAAAGAGTCCGGCGGCGCCAAGAGTGCGTTTTCGGCCGGCCTGTCGTTTGGCAACTTCACCCATGAAGCGAACGCCACGGTGGGCGAAAACGCGCTGCTGACGGCGCCGCGCATTGGCGTTTCCGCCAATACCCTGGTGCCGATCCGCCCAAGTTCGTTCTTCGATCCGGTCGCCACGCTGGAACCGTTTACCCGCTGGACCACCTGGGAAAACCTGCGCACCACCTACGTCAACCTGGACCTGACGACCGACGTCTTCAACGGCCAGTCCTCGGCCAAGGCCAGCGGCGACGGCAGCGAAGACGCCAAAGGCATCTACGGTTCGCTCAACCTGCTGACCTTTAACGACCATGCGCGCAGCGAAGTGATGGCCGGCGCCCGGCTCAATGTGAGCGGCATGTACAACGCGGCAGTCGCGCCGTGGAGCGCGAGCATCAAGGTCGACCCGGCCCGTCCCGAGCAAAAATTCGACTTCACCCAGGCCGTGACGGTACGCGCCGACTACGACGCCACCTACCTGTTCATGGCCGGCCGCCTGCCGGGCGGCAGCAGCGCCACGGGCCTGGGCGCCTCGATCGGCCAGACTACGCTCAACAACACGACCGCTGCGGTGATCCGCGAAGGCGTCGTGATCGAAGGCATCAAGGAATCGGCCAGCGGCACGCCGGGTGCGCGCACCTGGAGCGTGGACGAGCGCGGCGCCGCCGACAGCGTTGCGGTGCAGGCAACCAGCAAGGAGCGCATCATTTCGCTGGCCATGGCCGGCGGCGGCGGCGCCACCTTCGGCTTGAACGGTACGCTGGTGATGAGCGAAGTCAACAGCAATGCGCTGGCGCTGGTGGACGATGAAGCGACCATTCGCAGCAAGGCCTTGACGCTGTCCTCCAGCGTGGAACCGGTGCTGTGGACCGCTGGTGGAGGCTTGAGCCACGCCTCCACCGCCAGCGTTGGCGTGGGCATCGCGATCAACCGCGTGGACACCAGTTCGCGCGCCGAAGTCGCCGACAACGACAGTACCGCCGTCAACGCGCCGCGCGCCAGCACGCGCAACGTGACCGGCGCCGCGCTGGACGTGCGCGCACTCGCGGTCGAGGCGCGCAGCGGCGGCGCCGTCAACGCGCTGGCGATCGCCGGCAGCGTGGCCAAGAACAGCAGCGACCCGAAGCCGGGCATCATCGACAAGATCAAGGAAAAATACAATTACGTGCTCGACAACACGGCGGACGCGGTCAACAAGCTGACGCTGACCGACGCGCCGGCCAAGCCGGCCGGGGCCCAGAAGAGCAAGGAAGAGCCGAGCTTCGCCTTTGCGGGCGCGGGCAGTGCATCGGCCAACGCGGCCAAGATGCGCACCAGCGCCCTGGTGGCCAACGTCAACCTCGACCAGGCTTCCACCACGCCAGCGCCTGGGCCAGCCTCGCTGGTAGTGCGCGCCGTGTCCGACGCCGACGTGCTGGCCGCCAGCGGCTCGGCCGCGCTGGCCCTGGGTGGCGCCACCTCGAACACCAGCAGCAGCGCCATTGCCGGCGCGGTTGCCGTCAACCAGGTCGGCAACGGCACCAGCGCGCTGTTGAAGAACACCCACGTCACGGGCGCCGGCGACGTCAAGATCCAGGCCTTGACCGGCGGCGAGCAGCTGGCCATCGCGCTGGCCATGGCGGTCAACAGCAGCAGCAAGGAAACCACCACATCCAACCAGCTGGTGGGCTCCATCTCGATCACGACCTCGCTCTACGACGACGCCGACAAGAGCATGAATTTCGCGCACGCGGGCGTGGCCGACGCCAGCATCGAAGCGGACGACAGCGCCCCCGCCAACGCTGAAGTGACCGCCTACAACCGCAGCTTTATCGGCACCGGCGGCGGCTCGCTGGCAGTCAAGATCTCCCGCAACGCGGAGGAAAAAGGCGTGGCCGCCGGTCTGGCCGTCAGTTTTGCCAACGTCAGCGCGGACGTCAGCAGCACCATCGATCACGCCACTGTCAAGAACTTCAAGCAGCTTGACGTCAAAGCGTTCAACGCCACGGAAATTGCCAGTGGCGCCGCCTTTATCGCCGCCTCCAACGCGCCCGATGGCAACAGCATTAGCGGCTCGACCGTCATTTCGATGGTCGACAGCACCACCCGCGCCACCATCGGCGGCGACTCCGACGTGGGCGTGACGGGCAACGTGACGGTGCTGGCCACCGATGCCGGCGCGAACGAAGCCTACGAACTGCTGATCAACCCTGACGGCAAGCGCAAAAACGCGGTCAAGGGGCTGGACTATTGCGGCGGCCAGACCAGCGCCGTCGTCACCCCGGCCGGCAGCTGTATCACCGCGGTTGCAGGCAATGTGATGCTCACCGGCGGCAACAACATGGGCGCATCGGCCGGCTACAGCCAGATCAAGAGCGAACTGCGCGCCAGCATCGACAACGCCAGCGTGACGGCCAGCGGCCCCGGCGCCGGCATTGACGTGGCGGCCAGTTCGACGGCGCGCCTGACCACGATTGCGGCGGGCGTGGGCGTGTCCAAGAAAGCGGCCGGCACCGGCTCGTTCTCGGTCAACTACATCGACCAGAACGTCACGGCCAGCGTCGGCAATGCGGGTGCGGGCGCCAGCAACACGGCCAATACGACGCTGGTGGCCGACAATGTGCACGTCGGCGCGTCCGACAAATCCGTCATTGCCACCATGGCCGGCGCAATCGCACTGGGCAAGGAGAACGCGGTGGGCGGCGCCCTGACGCTCAACGACAGTTCCGGCGACGTGCTGGCCAAAGTCGATCACGCCACCATCCACGCGGCCAAGGCGCTTGCCGTCAACGCGGACTCCGGGGCGGACATCAAGTCGCTGGCCGTCAGCGGCGTGGGTTCCAGCGGCGACGCCGTGGGCGCCGCACTGGCGCTCAATTTCATCGCCAACCAGACCGATGCCACGGTCGGCCACAGCGCGCTCGACAGCGGCACTGCAGGCGGCGCTTCAAGTGGAAACGCGGTGACCATCAGCGCGGCCGACAAGTCGGCCATTTTGTCGGGCAGCGGCGCGGCCGTGCTGGGCATGAAGTCCGGCGTGGGCGGCGCCTTTTCGTTCAACAGCATCGACAACGGCGCGCGCGCCACGCTCGACGCCTCCAGCGTAACGCAGGCCAATACGCTCAGCGTGACCGGCGCGCTCGACTCGAACATTCGCAGCGCCGCGATCTCGGTCGGCGTGGGCGTCAAGGATCTTGGCGTATCCGGCTCGGTCACGCTGAACTGGATCGGCACCGGCTCCGGCAACGTAGCCGGCGCCGCCATTACCGCTTCGTACCTTACGTTGACGGGCGCCAGCGCCACCACCACCATCAAGGCCACGGACGAATCGCGCATTGAAACGCTGGCCGGCGCGGTCGCCGGCGGCAAGGACGCCGGCATCGGCGCCGCCGTGGCCGACAACAAGATCGCCACTGCCGTCACCGCCCGCGTCGACGACAGCGCCGTGCATGGCGCGCGCGCAGTAACTGTCGCCGGCGAGAGCACGGCGGCGATCACGTCGGGCTCGGTCGCCGGAGCACTCGGCGGCAACGGCGGCCTGGGCGGCTCGGCTTCGAGCAACCGCATCGACAACCAGACCTTCGCCACGCTCTCGAACGCGCAGGTCGATGGCGGCAACGCCACCGTGCGCGTCACCGCGCATGACGCGGCGAGCATCGATTCGCTGGCCGGCACTGCGGCGGCGGGCGGCACCGCCGCCGTGGGCGCGGCGCTGGCCGTCAACCTGATCGGCGTCACGCCCGGCCATGCGCATACGGCGCAGGCCAGCGTCACCGGCAAAAAGAGCAGCAGCGCGGGCCTGGCGGTCAAGGACTTGCTGGTCTCGGCCGACTCGGCAAGCACCATCAATACCAAGGCTGCCGCCGGCGCGGCGGCCGGCACCGGCGCGCTTGCAGGTTCCGTGGTCACCAACATCGTGGCCAAGAACGCCAAGGCCTTCATCAGCGACGGCGCCAAGGTCAGCGCCGCCAACAATATCGGCGTGCTGGCCTTTAACAATGACCAGGCGTCGGTCTTTGCCGGCGCCATTGCGGTCGGCGGCAACGGCAGCCTGGGCGTGTCGGCGGTATTTAACCAGATGGATGGCGTTACCAGCGCCGCCGTGACGGGCGCGGCAACCGAAGTGGACGCGCGCGGCGCCGACGCCGGCAAGACGGTGGAAGTCAATAGCGGCGAACTGGCCAGCGCACCGGACGTGGGCAGCATCGGCGCGCCGCGCACCAGCGCCTTCAACCTGGATGAAACCAAGTTGCAGGTACGGGGCCTGGCCGTCAACGCCGCGGCGCACCAGAGCGTCAACAACATTGCCGCCACCTTGTCGGTCAGCGGCGGTGGCTCGGTCGCCATGGTGCCCGTGATTAATCTGATGGGCGGCGAGACGGCGGCCTTCATCACCGACGCCAAAGTCAATACGGGCAGTCCCGTGGCGCTGGCCGGCGCCGACGTCAACGTGCTCGCTTCCAGCCACGGCTACGCGGGCAATTTCGCAGCCGGCGGCTCGGGCGGCGTGGGCGCCGCCACCGGTGCGGCCACGGCCAACAAGACCAGCCGCAGCACCCAGGCCTATGTGAAAGACGCCACCATCGGCGTGGCCGCCGTGCGCGACGTGGCCGGCGCGCCCGTCGGCACCCCGATCTACCCGACCAATCCCGGCGCCACCGACGGCGACACCGTATTCCCAATCTTGACCACCACCACGCACACGCTCACGCTCGCCCCGAGCGTGGGCGCGGTCACGGTGCAAGCGCGCGCCTCGCAAAGCGCGGTCGACATCGTGGGCGGCTTTGCGGTCGGCGGCGCGGGGCTGGCAGCCACTGGCGCCGTCACCATTTTCGGCAGCACCACCGATGCCTTCCTCGAAGGCGGGCAGGTCGTCGCCGCCAAACTGGCGGTCGACGCCAAGAGCCGCAGCGCCTACAACTCGCTGGCGCTGACCGGCGCCGGCGGCGGCGTGGGCGTTGGCGCAGCATTTGGCGTGGGCATCAGCGACAGCACCACGCGCGCCTGGGTCGGCGTGAAAAACGCGACCACGCGCAGCACGGCGCTGATGCTGGGCGGCGACCTGGCAGTTGCGGCGCTGACCGACAACACCTTTAACAGCGCCGTGCTGAGCGGCTCGGCCGCCGGGCTTGCCGCGGTGGCGGGCAGCGTCGACGTCACCCTGGTCAAGAACCGCACCGAAGCGGGCGTCTACCACGTCGCCATGAGCGAGCAGGCACCAGCCACGGTGGTGCAGCCGGTCACGTCGGCCATGCTGGCCGAGCCGGCGCCGGGCACCGGTTTTACGCGCACCATCACCACCGACCGCACTGGGTCGGGCCGCCTGGCCGCAGGGCCGGGCGCGGTCTCGGTCACGGCCACGGAAACCATGACGATCAAGCCGAACATCGGCGCGGCCAGCGTGTCGGCCACCCTTGGCGCCGGCACCTCGGCCAATGTGGTAATCGTTAAGAGCGCGGTGACCAGTGAAATCATCGACAGCGCGATTGTCTCCTCAGGCACCGTCAAGGTCGACGCCAGCAGCACCAAGACGATCGACATGGCGGCGCGCACGGTGGCCGGCGGCGGCAGCGTCGGCATCGGCGGCTCGCTCGGCCTGATCGTACTGGGCAGCGGCAATACGGGCGGCGCCAACAGCGAACTGGACAAGGATGGTAACGGCACCTTGAGCCAGGTCAGCACCTTTGCCAGCACGCCCTCCTCGCAAGAGCGCGGCGGCGATCCGGCCCAGCGCAGCGGACCGGGTTATGACGTCAAGGCCAGTGTCAACGACACCAAGGCCGATGCCGTCACCGCCCGCATCGTGGGCGGCGTGGTCAATGCGAATGCGGTCGTGGTCAAGGCCAACGCCCTGACCTCGACCAAGATCGTGTCGGGCGCGGCCACCGTGGGCGGCCTGCTCGGCGCCGGCGGCGCGGTCGGCGTGGCGCGCGTCTACAGCACGGTCGACGCTTCGCTCACGCAAGCGAGCGTCACGGCCGCGAAGATCGACGTCACGGCCTTCACCGGCGACGGCGCGGCCGGTGGGGCGGCGCGCGTGACCACCGTGGCGGGTGCGGCCGGCCTGGTGGGCCTGGGCGCAGCAGTGTCCGACGCAAAAATCGAAAACAGCGTCAGCGCCAAGGCTGACGGCAACTTCACCGGCAACGGCAGCAATGCCATGACGGTGCTCGCCAGCGACGATTCGACCGTTGCCGCCGACGGCCTGGGCGCGGCGGTTGGCGCAGCCGCTGTCGGCGTGGTCATCAGCACGGCCGACAAGGGCAGCGACGTGCGCAGCGAGGTAGGAGACAACACCAGCGTGGCCGGCTACAGCCAGCTGGCGGTCACGGCTGCTGCACAAAAGCGCGCCAACAATGACAAGACGGTGCAGGCCACTGCCGTGGGCGCTGCCGGCGGCTTGCTGCTGGCCGGCTCAGGCGCGCAGGCGAATGCCACCAATACCACCGGCGTGCGCGCGCTGGTTGGCAACAACGTCAAGCTGCCCGATGGGAATATCACCATCGCGGCAACCAATACCAGCAGCCAGCATGCCAAGGCCGAAGGCTATGCCGGCGCTGGTTTGTTCGCCGCCAGCGGCGCGGTGGCGCATGCGAGCTCGGGCCAGCAGGACGGTGCAAAAATGACGACCGTGGCCAGCATTGGCGACAACGCCAGCACCGGCAGCACGCGCAAAGGCTTCCTGTCCGTGATGGCCACCGGTGAAGACCTGACCACGTCCACGGCAATTGCCGCAGCCGGCGGCGTGGTGGCCGGCAATGCCTCGGTCGCGACCACGGCCGATTACGCCGACACCAGCGCCACGCTGGGCGCGGGCGGCAAGCTGCACACCAGTTCGCTGACGCTGGCTGCCAACCATATCGAAAGCCACCTGGCGCAAGCCAATTCGCTGAACGCCTCCGCATTTGGCGGCAGCGGCGCCAATACCACCAACAACGCCGGATCGACGGTCGCGGCGCGCATCGGCGCCGGCACCAGCATCGCGGCCACGAACGCAGTGCTGGTACGCGCCGACAATATGTTCTACACCGCCGCAGGCAACAACGAAAGCGCCTCTGGCGCCGGCGGCGGCGTGGCCAACGGCGCCGCGGCCGGCAGCAGCAGCACCATCGTGGCCGACACCAAGGTGGCGCTGGCCGACGACGTGAGCATCAGCAGCGGCCCGGGCACCGACGCCAATCCGTACAGCCTGGAAATTGTCGCCAGCAATCAGGTCAGCATGTCGGACAAGGTGGTCCTGAAAACCGGCGGCCTGCTGGCCGGCGCGGGGGTCAGTTCGGCCATCGTTGCCACGCTGGACAATGACGTGACGATCGGACGCGGCAACCAGCTCTCCAGTCTGGGCAGCCTGGGCATCGGTTCCTACACCAGCGCTGCGGCCAGCGCGGTGGCCCTGGTCGAAACCCACGGCCTGGCCGTGGTCGGCAGCGCGAACGCGCTCACTGACTTGGGCTCGACCCAGAACGTGACGATCAAGGGTAGTAGCGGCACCCGCAACACCTTGATCAGTTCGTTCGGCAATATTGACATTACGGCCGGCAATGATCCTACCGGCGCCTTTAACACGCTACTGACCGGTAACGCCAGCGGCCAAGCCTACGTCAACGGCCTGATCGCCGTGCCGAAAGCGTCGGCCACGACCAACTTGAGGAGCGACGCCAGCCTCGCCATCGACGCCGGCGCCACGGTGCAAAGCGCCCAAAACGCGACCATTGGCGCCTACCAGGGCCGCCCGATTGCGACCGCCAACGGCACCGGACGTGGTTTCGCGCTCGGCTTCATTCCCGTCACGGCCGGCAAGAGCACCGTGAGCACGCCGTCCAGCGCGCGCGTGGTGATGGATGGTACGGTCAACGCCGGCATCTATCACGACCTGACCATCGTGATTCCCGACTGTAAGGATGCGGGCATCTTTTGCAGCCAGATCAATATTTCGGCCGACAGTGCACCGACGACCGCCACTTTCGAGCGCTGGTTCGACAGCAGTGCCTATATCAAAGACAACTTCAAGGCGACCGCCGCGCGCGATACGATGCTCGCCGGCGTGTCGGCCACGCCGGTTGGCGCCGTCAAGCTCGGCGCGCTGTACGCCGCCGGCGGTACCGTTACCGTCAACGCCAGCGACTTGAGCGGCAGCGGGAAGCTCGTCTCGCATGGCGCACCGAAAATCGAAGTCATCAACTACAGCCCGAACTACCTGGTGGTCGGTTCCGCCACGATTCCCAATACCCCGGGCGGCCAGATCCTGTTCTCGGGCACCGCCGGGCGTGCCTCGGCGAGCAACATGACGCTGACCGAAACGGGCAAGGATGGCGCACCAGTCATCATCCTCGACAACCGCTTCGGCGCCACCGTGCAAAGCGACCTGTATGGCCCTGCAATGATGCTGATGGGTGCGGTCAACAATCTGGGCGGAGCAGTGCGCATCAGCAACCTGATGGGGTCGGTCGGCCAGACCGGCCAGATCCTTGGCCAGCAAGTGAACCTGACCGCGCCCAGGGGCGCGTACGCCGTCGACATGGCCGGCGACGAGCCGTTTTACGCAGGCGCGAATCCGTATGCCGAGTGGCAGAAGAGCATGATCTGGCCGGGCGGCAATCCATCGGTCGCCGCGCCGCGCCCCGACCTGGCCATCGCTTTCGTTGCCAGCTCCGAAAAAGGGGCGTGGAACTACAACTCCGACGATGCCTTCAACCGCAGCTTCGTGCACCAGGCCGGCGCCGCGCTGGGGAGCAACTACAGCGACATTTATTACGGCAGCGGCTTTCGCAACCAGGATTCGGCCGAGGTGGCCAATTCGCTCAGCCCGATCGGCCGGTCGATCCCCATTTCCGAACTGGAGAATTCTTACATTCCCATGGTCAAGCGTGAAACCTTGCACACCGAAATGGACTACAGCAAAGCTGACTTGACGGGCAGCGCGGCCAGCGCCAAGATTTTCGGCGGGACCGTCTCGATCACGGCCAAGTACATCGATGTCAACGGCGGCATCATCGCCGGCCAGCCGACCGACTGGTCGCTCGGGCTGGGCGGCAATTTGACAAACTTCCTCAACGAGTCGACGTATCGCTACTACGCCTTCGGGACCAGCCATTTAATCAAGATTCCGGATGAGTTAGTGAGCGGGCTGAAGGCGGGCGATAAAACCATCGGTGCTGAATTTAACGTCTTGACCAGGCAGATCACGGTCAAGAATGTGAGCGCGTCGTCGGGCGGCGGTTCGGTGTCCTTGAACGGCAATATCATCAGCACCAACAAGTTGGGCAACATTCACGTCAATGGCGGCTTCGGCAAAGTCAACGTGAGCAACGATACGCCATTTGCGCTGGTGATCCAGGATGTCAATGCGGGCAGTTCGGCCGTGATGGCGGGCGCCGTCGGCAAGATCGACATTACCAATACCGCGCTCGACGCGTCCAACAACCATTATTTGTATACCTACGACCCGGCCGTGGGCATGAAAATGTACCGCGGTGCGGCGTGGACCAAGGGACAGGACTTGGCCTATGTCGGCAGCAGCGCGTCGGCGTCGGCCGAGTTTGCGCCGGTCAAGAACATGCGCTGGGAGTGGAAACAGAATGCTTCGCTGGCGCGCACCATCGGGTATGTCAATGATGGCTGGGTTGTGACGGCGACCAACTGGCAATTTAACGGCGACCGCAATAATCCATGGTCTGCTCCCGAAGGCAAGCTGGTGCAGGGCGCGTCCGGCGCTGCCGACTTCATCCAGGATATTACCGGCTACAGTACCAAGCAGGGCACCTCGTTCGGCTATGGCGGCTGCGACGGCTACAACAATCACGGCGGTTGCAACTACGGCTTCCTGCAGACCGAACAATATTCAAACGGCATCTGGCGCGCGCGCTGGAACTACAATCACGTCAATACGGCCACGTTGCAAATGACCAGTTCGGTCAGGGCGGACAATCCGATCCGGATCGATTTTTCGGGCAACACGGTGGGCGAAGTCAACATCGCGTCGGCATACGCACCGGTCTATCTGGCCGGCGCCATCATCAATCCGGGCGGCGCGACCAGCATCTCGACCGGCGGCGCCTTGACCCAGGGCGCGCGCGGCACGCTCAGCACGCACGACCTGACGCTCAACGGCGGGGCCGGCGTGGGAACCGCCAGCAAGGCGATCAGCGCCAGCCTGTCGACTGGCGGCACGCTCAACGCCAGCACGGCCAACGGCGGCGTGTACCTGGACCTGGCGTCCGGTGCGCGCATCGGCCAGGTGAGCGCGGGCGGCAACAA
Source organism: Massilia sp. TSP1-1-2 (assembly GCF_049896185.1). Taxonomy (NCBI): domain Bacteria; kingdom Pseudomonadati; phylum Pseudomonadota; class Betaproteobacteria; order Burkholderiales; family Oxalobacteraceae; genus Massilia; species Massilia sp. TSP1-1-2. The sequence goes on along the minus strand of NZ_JAFCTU010000006.1, from coordinate 123,561 downwards.
CGGTGTCAACGATGTCGTGATCCAGGCCAGCGGCACGCTGTCGGCCTTGCCGCTCGCTTCGGGCAGCGCGAATATCAGCGGCAGCAACGTTACGCTGAGCAGCGAACTGGGCGCCGTGGGCGCGCTGAACGCGCCAATGGTCATCAACGCCAGGGGTAATCCCGGCATCAACGGTGCCATCGGCGGCGTCGTCAATGTCGGCGCGCTGCAAGACATCGGCCTGCGTCAGATCGGCGGCGACTTGCTGGTGGGGACGATTGCATCCAGAGGCAACGGCGACATCGGCATCGACGTCACCGCCGGGACCATGTACGATGCGCGCGGCCAGACCCCGGCCAGTACGCTGAGCAAGGAGCAGGTGCAAGATGCCTGGAAGTCGCTCAAGCTGACGGCGGCGCTGGGCGCCGAGACCGGCACCGCCAACGACGCTTCGGTGCGCGCGCTGGCCGGCGCCGTCAGCCAGGAATACAAGAACTACTGGGGCTTGCGCAAGCGCGGCACGGTGGACGCGAACCACATGCTTACGCTGGACGCCGCCAACCTCGAAGCGCTGCGTGCCGCAGCGCCGGCGGGGGCGAGCGATGCCCAGGTGCAGGCCATGGCCAACGACATGTTCCAGGCCAGCCGCACCCGGCTGGCAGATTCGCTGGCCGACAACGGCAAGTACGGCAGCCAGTGGGAGTCGGCGCCTGATTTTAGCCAGCGCTACAACCTGGGCTTCGCCTTCCAGGCGTCGGCCGAGCAAATCGGCGCGCTGACCGCGCGCGCCCAGTGGGATGAAAACCAGCTGTCGTACTCGATCAGCAAGGCGGCGCTGGAACCGGCCGCGCAGCAGCAAGTGGGCGCGGCCAGCGCCAACATCGTCGGCCACGCGGTGACGATCAACACCAGCGCCGCCGTGGGCAAGCTGGCGCCGGCGGTGTACGTGTCGGTGGCAGACCTGCAAAGCGGCAATTTGCTCGACGTCCAGAAAGCGGCGCTGGGCATCGCCAAGGCGCCGGGCGACGTGCGGGTGCGCGGCAAGGATATGTACGGCAACGCCGCTGTTTACGACTTCGGCACGCTTCCCGGCGCGACCATGGACGGCTTCGAGATCGCCCAGATCTCGCCGCTGTTCATCGATGCGACCGCCGCCATTAACATCAATGCCAAGGCCGGCACCGTGTTCCTGCAGGGCACGGGCGTGAACCGCGACCTGAGCATCGACCACATCGTCGCCACCGGCGACGTGCGCCTGACTGCGCCCGAGAGCATCACCGCCGCCGGTAGCGGCGTGCAGATCGATACCAACGGCAACCTGCGCCTGTCGGCGGCCAGCGGCGACCTCGGTTCCGCGCTCAAGCCGCTGGTTTACCGCGCCGCCGGCATCTTACAAGTGGCCACCGCCGGCAATTCGGCGTACTTGACCACTCATACGGGCGACATGCGAATTGGCGCCCTGGCCGCCCGCAACACCGTCAGCCTGAATGCCACCGGCGGCAGCATCCTGGCCGATAACTTCAATGCCGGCCTGACTATCCAGGGACAGGACCTGGTGCTCAATGCGGCCGGCAGCCTCGGAGCGCCGACCAACCCGCTGCGCCTGAAAGTGAGCGGGCCCGCAGGCGTGGCCGGCAGCGTGAATGGCCATGCCGGCGACAGTATTTTTCTGTATAGCCCGCAGGCCGCTTCGATGCTGTCGATTGCCAAGCTGGACGCCAACAAGCGCATGCACGTGCAAGCCGAGGGCGACCTGAGCGCTGACGAATTGCACACCGGCGGCGCGCTCGTCGTCGAGGCGCGCGATGTAACGATTGATAACGCCACTGCGCGAACGATCAGCATCAATGCCAACGGTGACCTGGCGCTTGCCGGCGACCTGATCGCGAGCCAGACGCTGGACCTGGCAAGCGCCAGCCTGGCCATGGGCGCCGGCAGCGCCGCTGCGGCCGGTTCCGACGTCACCATCACCACCTTGCAGGGCGATGCGGCGCTGGCGACCGTGCGGGGCGCCAATGTCCGCATCGACGCTGCCGGGGGTATCGCGGCAGTGCGGGGTGGCGACAATGTCGTGGCAACGGCACCGTTTGGTGCGGTGACGCTGAACGCCGCCGCCATTGGCGACGGCGCGGCCCGCGTGCAGGTGGCAGCGCCCGATCTGTCGGCCAGGAGCCGCAGCGGCGACCTGTGGCTGGGCCTGAACGGCGACACCCGCGTCTCGTTGCTCGAGGCGGCGGGCGGGCAGATCGACGTGCTGGCCAACGCCAGCATCGACGCCCAGAAAATCGGCGGCCGCGCGGTCCAGGTGATGGCCGCCGGCACGCTGCATGCGGGATCGGTGTATGCCGGCAATGGCGCCCTGCGCCTGGGTGCAGGCGGTGCTGTTTCCGTCACTAACTTGAACGCTGCAGGTTCCGCCGTCATCGACAGCGGCCTGGGCACCTACCTCGACCAGGTCTTCGTTGGCAATGCGCTGACCGTGAACGCGGGCGCGCAAGTGGCCATCACGAACGGCCGGGCCGGTGGAAATGTCATCCTCCGAGGCGACGGCGTCACGCTCGGCATGCTGGGCGCAGGTGCTGATGTGGCAATCGCGAGTGACGGCGCGCTGCGCGCCGATGAACTCGAGGCGGGCAAACAGATATCGCTCGACGTTGCCGGCGACGCCAACCTGATTGTGGCAAAGGCCGGGGACCGCTTCGACCTGCAAGCGAACAGCGCAACGTTCAAGCAGATCACGGCCAAGGGCGACGCCAGGCTGGCCGCCACCGGTGGCAATCTGAACGGCAAGGTGCTGGACAGCCGCGCGCTGACGGCGTCAGCCACGGGCGAAATCCGCCTCGACCAGGTCAAGGCACGCGGCAACGCCACACTCGCCAGCGGTGGCGAGCTGATCGTCGGTAAACTGGACGGGCTCGGCAACACGGAACTGCATGCGGGCAGCCATGCCGGCCTGGGATCCTTGAAAGCGGCAGGCGACCTGCTGGTCAATGCAACAGGCGTGGCCAGCATCGGGACCGCCAACGCAGGCGGCAAGCTTGACCTGTACGCCGGTGCGGCCGCTTTCGGCACCATCACTGTTGGTGGCAAGGCAAGCCTGATCACCATGGGCGGCAGCTTGAGCGGCAACACGCTCAACGTGCTGGACGACACATTCGTCCAGACCGGCACTGGCGCGACATTGCGAACAGTGCGGGTTGGTAATGCCGGCACCTTATCGGATCTGGACATCCGCAGCGGCGGCAAGCTGGCCATGACGGACGCTGCGGCAAGCCGGGATGCTTCCCTGCGCGCCGGCTCGCTTGCGCTTGGCAAGATTGCTACCGGACGCGACCTGCTGATTACGGCCGGCGGCGACGCTGACCTGACAACCGCCAATGCGGGACGCAACGTGCTCTTGCATGCCAATGCAGCGACCTTCGACGCCATCACGGCAGGCGGCAACGCGGTGCTGATCACGGGCGGCGGCAAGCTGGCGGGCAACAACCTGAGCGCCGCTACACTGGCCGCCATGGCCGGCGGCGACGCCAGCCTGGTGAATGTCGCCATCGGCGGCGCGGCGGGCATCGGCACCGGCGGCGCGCTGGACATCAATCAACTGACCGCACTGGGCGACACCAGCCTGGCTGCCGGTACCACGGCCACGCTGCAGACCGTCACGGTTGGCAACGCCGGCGCGCTGGCGGACCTGACCGTCACCAGCGGGGGCGCGCTCGCGCTCAAGCGCGGCACGGCAAGCCGGGATGCTGCGCTACGTGGCCGCGCGATGGCGCTGGGCAGCATCGACACCGGGCGCGACCTGCTGATCGCGGCGACCGGCGCTGTGACGCTGGAGACGGCCACCGCCGGCGCCAACGTTGGCTTGCGCGCCGGGGCGGCGGCATTTAATACGATCACGGCTGGCGCCAACGCCAGCCTGGTCACGACCGCCGGCAACCTGACCGGCAAGCGCCTGAAAGCTGGCAGCGTGACGGCCTCGGTCAGTCAAGACGGCATGCTGGAGCGGGCAGACATTGGCAGCAGCACCGCCATTGCGGCGGGCGGCGCGCTGGACATTGTTTCGCTGGCATCGCTTGGCAATGCGGATTTGAGCGCCGGCGGCAGCGCTACGCTTGGCACGGTCCGGGTGGGCGAGACCGGCACCGCGTCCAGCCTGACCGTTGACAGCGGCGGCAAGCTGTCGCTGGATTTGGGGAACGCGAGCGGCGACGTGGCTTTGCGCGGCGCTTCGCTGGCGCTGGGCAGCGTCACGGCAGGGCGCGACATGCAACTCGACGCACGCGTCAGTGCCGAGGCAGGGCAGTTGGACGCCGGACGCAATCTGGCTGCAAGCGTGGCGAACGACGCTGCGCTGGCGCAGGTACGCGTTGGTGGCACCACCAGCGTCTTCACCGGCGGCGCGCTGGAGATCGGCACGCTGGTCTCGAATGGTGACGCCAGCTTGGCATCAGGCACCGGCGCCACGCTTGGCAACGTTGAAGTCGGCACGTCGGCTGCGCTGTCGAACCTGGTCGCCGCCAGCGGCGCGGATATGTCGCTGCACACCGCAACGGTGAGCGGCGATGTTGCGCTGCGCGGCGCTTCGCTCGCGCTGGGCAGCGTCACGGCAGGACGCGACATGCAGCTCGCTGCGCGCGCCAATGTCGCGGCAACCCAGCTCGACGCAGGACGCAACATGCTCGCAACTGTGGCGGCCGATGCCGCGCTGAACCAGGTCAGCGTCGGCGGCACCACCAGCGTTACCACCGGCGGCGCGCTTGACATCGTCACGCTGGTCTCGATCGGCGACACTAGCCTGGCATCAGGCACCAGCGCTACGCTGGGCAATGTCGAAGTCGGCGATGCCGCTGCGCTGTCGAACCTGGTTGTTGCCAGCGGCGCCGACATGTCGGTGCGGTCCGCCATGGTGAGCGGCGACGTGGCCTTGCGCGGCACTTCGCTCGCGCTTGGCAGCGTCACGGCAGGAGGCGACATGCAACTCGATGCGCGTACCAATCTGAATGCCGGCCAGCTCGATGCCGCAGGCAATCTGCTGGCAACGGTGGCGGGCGATGCAATGCTGAACCAGGTACGCTCCGGCGGCACCACCAGCGTTTCCACCGGCGGCGCTCTTGATATCGTCGCGCTGGTCTCAAACGGCGACGCCACCCTGACATCAGGCACCAGCGCCACGCTCGGCAACGTCGAAGTTGGCACGCCGGCTGCGTTGTCGAACCTGGTGGTTGCCAGCGGCACCGACATGTCGGTGCAAACTGCCAAGGCGAGCGGCAATGCTGCGCTGCGCGGCACTTCGCTCGTGCTGGGCAGCGTCACGGCAGGGCGCGACATGCAACTCGATGCACGCGCCAATCTGAAAGCGGACCAGCTCGATGCGGCAGGCAATCTGCTGACAACGGTGGGAGCCGATGCGGCGCTAAATCAGGTACGCTCCGGCGGCGCCACCAGCGTTGCCACTGGCGGCGCGCTGGATATCGTTGCGCTGGTCTCGAACGGCGACGCCAGCCTGACAGCAGGCACCAGCGCCACGGTTGGCCAAGTCGAAGTTGGCACGCCGGCTGCGTTGTCGAACCTGGTTGTTGCCAGCGGCGCCGACATGTCGGTGCAAACTGCCAAGGCGAGCGGCAATGCTGCGCTGCGCGGCACTTCGCTCGTGCTGGGCAGCGTCACTGCAGGGCGCGACATGCAACTCGACGCACGTACCAATCTGAAAGCAAGCCAGCTGGATGCCGCAGGCAATCTGCTGGCAACGGTGGCGGGCGACGCAGCACTGGCACAGGTACGCTCCGGCGGCACCACCAGCGTTGCCACCGGCGGCGCACTGGACATCGTCACGCTGGCGTCAGGTGGCGACGCCCGCCTGGCATCGGGCACCAGCGCCACGCTCGGCAATGTCGCAGTCGGCATGGCGGCTGCACTGTCGGACCTGGCCATTGTCAGCGGCGGCAAGCTGTCGTTGCAAACTGCCAAAGTGAGCCGTGACATGCAGATTGACACGGGCGGCGACATCGCCGCTGGACAGATCGACGTGGCACGCAAGCTGCGCTCGAACGCGGCGCTCGACACCGGCATGACGCGCGTGCAAGTTGGCGGCACGGCCGACATTGCCACTGGCGGCGCGCTGGCGATCGGTACGCTCGGCGCCGTCGGCGACACCAGCCTTGCCGCCGGTTCGACCGCTGCGCTTAGCGCCATCGCCGTCGGCCAGAACTTGACGGCGAAAAGCGGCGGCGACATGTCGCTCGACACCGTCAAGGCGGGCCTGGACGTTTCCCTGCGCAGCGCCGCCCTCACGGCCGGCAGTATCACGGCTGGGCGCACGCTGAAAGCCACCGCTTTGGCCGATGCACGCCTGGGCCAGGTGCAGGTGGGCGGCACCACCGCCATCGTCACCGGCGGCGCGCTCGACATCGTCAAGCTTGCGTCGCTCGGCGACACGCGGCTGGGCGCCGGCACGACCGCGCACCTGGGCACTGTCCGTGTCGGCGACGCCGGGCAGTTGTCGGACCTTGCGGTCACCAGCGTTGGCAACATGGCGCTCAACGATGGCACCGCAAGCCGCGACATCGACATCGATACCAGCGGCACGTTTGCCACCGAGTTACTTGGCGCCGGACGCGACCTGCGCATCCGCGCACTGGGCAACGCAACGCTGACCACGGCCAGTGCCGGCAAGGACCTGGACCTGCGCGCCAACGGCGCCAGTTTCGGCGCCATTACGGCAGGCGGCAATGCCCGCCTTGCGGCAACCGGCGGCAACCTGACGGGCAGCCTGCTGCGCGCCGATGCGCTGCAGGCCACGGCCGCGATTGACGCCACGCTCACGCAAGTGCAGATTGGCGGTGCGGCAGACGTCAAGACCGGCGCCGCCCTGCGCATCGGCACGCTGGACGCACTGGGCGCGACCAGTCTGGACGCCGGCACCAGCGCCACGCTGGGCAGCGTGAAGACCGGCGACGCCGGCCACCTTGCCAGCCTTGGCGTCACGGCAGGCACGCTGCTCACCGCCGGCACGCTGGACGCCAGCGGCGACGTGCAGCTGCATGCCAGCAGCATGGCGCTAGGGGCGGTGGCAGCGGGCGCCGACCTGGGCCTGCACACCGTCACCGGCGAGGCGGCCTACAACCGCCTGGCCGCCGGGCAGGATGTCACGGCGAAGATCGCCAGCCAGCTCAAGGGCGGCAGCGGCAGCGTGTTGACGGCTGCGCGCGACGTGCGCGTGGGCGCGGGCAGCTTCAGCTTCGACGAAGTGAACGCCGGGCGTGACGTCGTGATCGACCCGGTGGGCGACCTGCTTGGTAACCGGATCGGCGCGGGCGCGTCCATGTTCATCCGTTCCAGCGGCACCATCAATGCGGCGCGCCTGCAAGCGTATGACGCGATCGACTTCGAGGCTGAAAAAGGCATCAAGGTTGGATCGCTGCAGGCCGCGTCCATCACTGCCAGCACCGCAGGCAACCTGACCATGAACGCCGCCGTCAACTGGGGCAAGATGCGCCTGGGTGCCGGTTCCATGGACGTGAACATCGTCAGCCAGGGCGGTCCGAACCTGGAACTGGACGTGACGGGTTACCGCGGCGGGGTAGCCGACTACGTCAGGCTGAACATCGATGCGCAAAGCGGCACGACCTTCCCGCGTCTGCGCGCACGCAATGCCAGCATCACCAGCAATGCGGAGCGCAACACCATCGTGGCCGGCTATGTAAATGGCACGATGCGCTATGTGACGCCGTCGGGTGAGTTCTACATGAACAATGTGAACCCGACGTCGGTAGCCGGTGCCGTGGTGCAGATGTACCAGCCGGCGTTCGGTTTTGCGCTGGAACAGAACGGCGTGTACTACCAGACCGATGCCTACGTCACCCAATATGCACCGCAGTACCGGGTGATGGCGCCGAACCACCACGAAAGCCGTAGCTACAGCGGCATCATGGCCTTTGGCGTCAGCGCCGCGCGCGACATTGGCCGCATGCAGGAGACGCTGCGGCGCACTCCCGGCACGGCCCATGAGCCGGCGGCATCGTGCCCGGCGCCAGAGGCCAAGGACACCATCGATATCGAATCGGTGAATGCGGGCGTGAACTGGGGCATTGAACTGACATCCTTAATCAATACAGCAAACTAACAATGAATCAATCAACTATGAATACCAGCAGGTCCGTACCCGTTGTCTTGTTCCCACGCCGCCAGCATCGGCTGGCCGCCATGCTGGCCGTGCTCTGGGTGGCCGCGCCGGCCTGGTCGCAGGTGGCGCCCACGCAGATCGACCCGGCCGCCTTGCAGCGCCAGGAAGCCGAGCGGCGCCGCTTCCTCAACGAGCAGGCGCCGCCGGCAGCGCCTGCACCGGCGGTGATTCGCGACGAGACGCGCGAGCAAGCCAAACCGGCGCCGGCCAGCGGTCCCAAGTTCATGCTGCAACAGGTGGTGTTTGGCGAGAGCGCCTTCCTGAGCAAGGACGAACTGGCCGCGATCGCGGCGCGCTACGTGGGCCGTGAAGCGGACTTTGCGCTGCTAACCAGCATGGTCGAGGAAGTCAATGCGCGCTACCGGGCGCATGGCGTGGTGACGGCGCGCGCGGTGATCGGCGCGCAGAAAATCCAGAACGGCGTGGTCAGGATCGACCTGGTCGAAGCGCGCCTGGCGGGCGTCAGCGTAGCCGGCGCCACCTACACCAGCAAGGCGTTCGTGGCCGAGTGGTTCGCGCCCCAGCAGGGCAAGACGCTGGTCGTGGGCGACCTGGAACAGCAGATCAAGCGTTTTAACCGCAGCGGCGAACTGCAGATCGAGGCGGGCCTGCGGCCGGGGGCAAGCGTCGGCCAGACCGACATGCTGCTCACCGTGCGCGAACCCAAGCGACTGCAGTTGCGCGCCTTTGCCGGCAATGAAGGCGCGCGCAGCATTGGCGAAGCGCAGGTCGGCTTTGACGCCGCCGTCAACGGCCCGCTGGGCCTGGGCGACCGCGCCTCGGTCTATGTGTCGCGCTCGCGCGGCGCCACCTCCGGCACGTTTTCGTACGCGGTGCCGATCAACCACCTGGGCGGCCGGCTGACCGAGACATACAGCGACAGCGTGACCGACATCGTGGCCGGACCCTACCGGGAACTGGGCATCAGCGGGCGCTCGAAGTCGGTGCAGATCGGCGTCACGCAGCCGCTGTGGCGCACCGGCGGGTGGTGGTTCGACCTTGGCGCCACGGCGGGCAAGACGCGCAGCCGCAACCAGGTTGGCGCTCTTGAGCTGAGCCGCACCAGCATCCTGAATCAGTCGCTGGTGGCCAGCGCCGCCGGTACGTTCGAGCAGCGCACGGTCAACCTGGGCCTGACGGTGACGCATGCCACGGAACAGTCGGCGACCGGCCAGGAACGCAGCTTCAACCTGCGCCAGTTGAGCGGCAGCTGGGCCGAGACGATGGGAGCGAAGCAGTTCGCGCTGCTGCGCGCCAGCGTGCAGGATACCAGCGTGGTGAACCTGTCGCCGTCGCTGTTGTTCCAGCTTGGCGGCACCGGCACGGTACGCGGCTACGAGGCGGGCGCGCTGTCGGGCGACCGCGGCTACCTGCTGAACCTGGAGCTGCACCGGGCGCTGCGCGAGAACGTCGACGCCTATGTGTTCGCCGATGCGGGCGAAGTGCGCACCACCGGCGTGCTACGCCAGCGGGCACACTCGGCGGGCGTGGGCACCGACTTCCAGCTGGGCGCCAAAATGCGGGGCAATATCACCGCCGCGCGCGCGCTGAAAAAAGTCATGCCGGACCAGTCCGACTGGCGCGTGACGGGCCGGGTCAGCTACGAGTTTTGAGCCTTGCCGGCTAGTTGATGTCGAGCACGATTGGCTGGTGGTCGGACGCGGCTGTTTCAGACTGCACTTCGCACTCCGCCACCCGGCCCACCAGGTCTTCGGTCACGAAAAAGTAATCGAAGCAATCGGCCCGCTCGGGCCACTTGAAACCATGCAGGCCGGCGGTAGGCGCGCGCGCCACATGGGGATGCTTGAAGCGCCAGGCGTCGACCAGCGGCAAGGCGACGCCTTCATCGGGCGCGATCAGCTCCTTGTATTCCGGCGTATCCGGCACAAAATTAAAGTCGCCGCAATAGATGGCCGAGCCCGGTCGGAAACCAAGCTGGTAGGGTGATTCGAGCGTGGGATCGGGCTGGAAGATGCGGGCCCGTTCGCACGCTTCCCAGTGCAGGTACTTGACATGCCGGACCTGCGCCATGCGCTGCACGGGCGAGTAATATTCAAGGTGGGTGGTCAGCACGCGCACCTTGCCACCCGGCGCTTCGATCACCGCTTCGATCAGTCCGCGCGGCATGCCTGCGGGGCTGTGCGGATCGGGCGGCCACGGCAGCAAATAGCGGTGCACTTGATTGATCCTGAACTTGGACAGAAGCAAGTTGCCGAACTGGCGCGGCATATTGTTCTGGTAAATTTCACTGGTCGGTTCAAGCACCGGCTGGTAGCCGCCAAAAGCCCCCGCCAGCTGGCGGAACTGGTTCGCGTTGGCGTTGCCTTCCAGCTCCGCATGATTGGCTGCAACTTCTTGCAGGCAGATGATGTCCGGGTTCAACTTGCGCAAGACGTCGATAATGGCATGGATGCGAATCCGGCCATCCTTGCCACAACCCCAATGAATATTCCAGCTGACAACACGCATAAAAAGCACCTCTGGAAAAACACAACCGGTCGAGTTTGCCATTGATTACGAATGGGCGGTCACACCGTAGGATCGGCGCGGGCCGCGCGAGTTCACTGGTGAAGCAGGAAATTGGCGCGCTCAACCGGCTGGGCCGTCAGACGACCTTGATTTCGTCGAGCGGCCAGCGCGGCCTGACGTTAAAGCTGTAGTCGCGCCGGGCGGCTTCGGGATTGATCATCAGGCGCATGGCGCCGGCAAAGGCGATCATGGCGCCGTTGTCGGTGCAGAACTCAAGTTCCGGATAATACACGCGAAATTTTTTAGCCACGGCGGCCGCATTCAAGGCTTCGCGCAGCTGGCTGTTGGCGCCCACGCCGCCGGCGATCACCAGGCGCTTGAGGCCGCTGTGGCGCAGCGCGCTGATGCATTTGGCCGTTAGCACATCGACGATGGCGTCGACAAAGCCGCGCGCGATGTTGGCCTTGTCCTGCTCGCAGATATTGGCGATGATTTTTTCTTCATGGTTTTTCACCACGGTGAGCACGGCTGTCTTCAGGCCTGAAAAGCTGAAGTTGAAGTCCTTGGAATGGAGCATCGGGCGCGGCAGCTTGTAGGCGCTGGGATCGCCAAATTCAGCCAGGCGCGAGATGGCAGGGCCCCCCGGGTAACCCAGGCCGAGCAGCTTGGCGGATTTGTCGAAGGCTTCGCCGGCGGCGTCGTCCAGCGTTTCGCCCAGCAGCGTGTACTGGCCCACGCCGTCGACCCGCATCAGCTGCGTGTGGCCGCCCGAGACCAGTAGCGCGATGAACGGGAACTGGGGCGGGTCGCTCGCCAGCAGCGGCGAGAGCAAATGGCCTTCGAGGTGATGCACGCCGAGCACCGGCTTGTCGAGCGCCAGCGCCAGGCTGCAGGCGATCGAGGAGCCGACCAGCAGCGCGCCGGCCAGGCCCGGACCCTGGGTGTAGGCGATGGCGTCGATGTCGGCCAGGGCCAGGTTGGCGCCTTTGAGCGTTTGCTCGAGCAGCGGAATGGCGCGCCGGATATGGTCGCGCGAGGCCAGTTCAGGGACCACGCCGCCGTACTGCTCGTGCATGGCAACCTGCGAGTGCAGGGCGTGGGACAGCAGGCCGCGTTGCGTGTCGTATAACGCAAGACCAGTTTCATCGCAGGAGGATTCGACGCCGAGGACAATCATGGGGGACAGTAGATGTTCTTAATGCGCCATTGTAAAGCACGGCGTCGGCGGGCCATGGCGGAATGCGCGCTGCGCGCTTTTCCGCCCTACATGGTCCTGGCCGATCGTAGAGTCAATCGTAGGGCGGAAAAGCGAAGGCGCATTCCGCCAAGCGCCGCCGACGGCTCGCTTTAAGGCCGGTTCAGCAATTCCGCATGCGCGCTGCGCAGCATCGACTCCGTTGCAGCCCAGTCGATGCAGCCGTCGGTCACCGAGCAGCCATACTGCAACTGCGACAAATCCGACGGAATCTTCTGGTTCCCGCCCACGATGTTCGACTCGATCATCACGCCCACCAGCGAGGTGTTCCCGTGCTTGATCTGCTGGATTACGTCCGACATCACCAGCGGCTGCAGCTCGGGCTTTTTGTAGCTGTTCGCGTGCGAGCAGTCCACCACCAGGTTAGCCGGCAGCTTGGCCTTGGCCAGCGCCTGCTCGGCAATGGCGATCGACACCGAATCATAGTTCGGCCTTCCATCGCCGCCGCGCAGCACCACGTGGCCGTAGGCGTTGCCCGCGGTGCGCACGATCGATACCTTGCCCTGGCCGTTGATGCCCAAAAACGAGTGCGGATGCGCCGACGATAAAATGGCGTTGATCGCAATGCTGATATCGCCGTCGGTGCCATTCTTGAAGCCGACCGGCGTCGACAAGCCCGACGACATTTCGCGGTGGGTCTGCGATTCGGTGGTGCGCGCGCCGATCGCGGTCCATGCGATCAGGTCGCCCAGGTACTGCGGCGAGATCGGGTCCAGCGCTTCGGTGGCGGTCGGCAAACCGAGCTCGCACACGTCGATCAGGAACTGGCGCGCCTTTTCCATGCCTTCGTTGACGTGGAACGAGTCGTCCATGTCCGGGTCGTTGATGTAGCCTTTCCAGCCGGTGGTGGTGCGCGGCTTTTCGAAGTACACGCGCATCACCAGCAGCATGCTGTCGGCGACTTCTGCCTGCAGCGCCTTGAGGCGGCGCGCGTAATCGAGGCCCGCGACCGGGTCATGGATCGAGCACGGGCCGACGACGACGAACAGCCGCTTGTCCTTGCGGTCGATGATGTCGCGCAGCGCCGCGCGCCCTTTCATGACGGTGGCAAAGGCGCTGTCGGTTAGCGGCAGGCGGGCATGCAGTTCCTCGGGCGTGGGCATGGTCGCGAACGAGGTGACGTTGGTATTTTCAATATCTGGCGTGATCATGAAGTGCACTTTTCGGTGTATTTACTATAAGGATCCTTGATTTTAGACTGAAATTACGTTTGTTGCATTGCATCAGCCAAAAAAAACGGGCGGTCCGCGTGCAGCACGCAGAACCGCCCAAAAACCACGCACTTACCCTTCACTTGCTCATTACACCGGCATCAGCTTCATGTCGAACGCCCGTTCGACCAGCCATACCGCCGCCAGCAGGGCGATCAGGGCCGAGCCGCTGGTCATCAACTGCCGGTAAAACCAGGTCCGGCGCGCCAGGAAGGCGAGCGGCAGGAACACGGCGACGATGGCCAGTTGGCCGATTTCGACCCCCACATTAAAGCCGGCCAGCGACAGCGCCAGCGTGCCTTGGGGCAGGCCCAGGTCGGCCAGTACGGTGGCAAAACCGAAACCGTGCAGCAGCCCGAACGCAAAGGCGGCGTGCGGGCGGCGGCCGCGAAACAGCGGAAAAATATTGTTCAGCGCCGCCAGCACGACCGACGCCGCAATGGCCGATTCCACCCAGCGCGAAGGCAGCGCCACCACGTGCAGGCTGGCCAGCGTGAGCGTGATCGAATGCGCCAGCGTGAACGCCGTCACCACCTTGAGCACGTCGATCAGGGCGCCCCGGAAGTTTTGCGCCTGCTCGGACGCTTTGTGCATCAAGACGGCCGGCAGCAGCAGCGAGAGCAGGAACAAGATGTGGTCAAAGCCGATCCAGATGTGCCAGATGCCTTCCTTGACGTAGTCGGCAAACTGGGTCCACTTGCTGGGCGCGCGCAGCGACAAGGTCTGGCTGGCATGCTCGGGACTGAAGATGGCGGTGGAGGTGACGCCGTCGCTGACCAGTTTGAGCAGCCCTTTGTGCTGCGGATCGAGTTCGGCGAACAGGCGGTAGTTCACGCCCAGCGTCGCGAGCTTGCCGGGGCAGGCCGCGCTGAAACGCAGCACGGTGTAAGCGCCGTCGGTATGGTTGTCGATCAGCTGTTCGCCGGCGCGCACCACGCAGGCCTGCTCGCCATTGGTCAGCGCCAGGCGCCCCAGCGCGTAGGCGGCAATTGCGCCATGCTGGGCGCGTACTTCGTCCCAGGTCAATTCGCCATTGCCGTCCTGGTCCAGGTTGAGCGCGAAATCGAGGTCGCGCAAGGCGATGTCCCATTGACCGGTGACTTTGTCGCCGGCGACGTTGACGGTCAGGTAGCTGTCGCTGGGCTTGTGGGCTTGGGCCGGCAGCATCGGGCACAGCAACAGCAGGGCGAGCATGCAAGAGAGCAGGGCGCGCATCAGGCACCGCCTTTGAGCTGCCGGGACAGGCGCGCCACCACCACGTCCTCGGTGCGGTTGTTGGCGATCCAGTCGAGCACCGGCGCGGCGGCGGCCTTGTTGCCCGCCTTGAACGCCGCTTCCAGCAGCACGCGGATGTCGGCCGATTCCTTTTGAACCTCCCAGTTTTTTTGCGCCAGCGTCAGCGCGGTTGCTGCGTCGCCGCGTACGTGCAGTTCATAGCGGGCTTGCTCGCGCTGATGCACGGTGTCGCCGCGCTGCATGGCGGCGCTAAAGCGCGCTGCCAGTTCGGCGTCGGCAGTGCGCAGCGCTTCGTTAGAACCGGGTGTCTGCTTGAGCGCCAGCGCATAGCGCAGCAGCAGGCCGTCGATGCGCCGCTGGTCCTTGACCAGTGCGATCACTTCGGCCGGGCGTTTTTGGTCGAGCAGGAAGTCGGCGTAGGCGCCCACCAGGTAGCTGTCCTGGGGACTCATGGCCAGCGCCTTTTTGTAGCGCGCCTCGGCGGCGGCGCCATTGCCGCGCCGTTCGGCGATTTCGGCCAGCAGCGTCAGCACCCACACCTGCAATTCCGGGTCGGCGTCGGCATTGCGGGCAAGCGTGGTGTCGAGCAGCGCTTCGCTGGCCCCCGCGCGCCCCGTCATGGCGCCCACGCTGGCGATGCAGGTCAGGCTGACCAGCTGCTCGGTGATGCTCGACAGGCGCGCACAGCTGGCGGTGGCAGCCTGGTAATCGCCGCGCACGGTCTGGACCGTGGCGCGCGTGAGCCAGGCCTGCACGTTTTGCGGGTCGGCCGCGACGATCGCGTCCAGATCGCGCATCGCTTCGGGAAAGTGGTGGGTGCTTTGCAGCAGCGTGGCGCGCAACAGGCGCACGGCGCTTGGCGGGGCCGCCAGCGACCACCAGGGCGCCAGCGCGGCCTGGGCGTAACCGAGGTAGCGCGGATCGGTCTGGCTGCGGGCGGTGGCAATGTGATGCTGGGCGACCGAGGTGGCAAGCGTCACGTCGGTGGGGTTGGCGGCAAGCTGCTTGCGCAGGCGCTGCAGCTCAAGCTGGGCGGGATCGTTGCGGCGCGGGAGGCGCTCGACGACGTCGCTGCCTTTGGCGGGAATGTAGGGCGCGGCGTGAGCCGCGGGCGCAAGCAACGCGCAGGCAACAGCGGCGATCAATGCAGATCGAATCAACATGGTATTTTCTCAGTGCGTGAGAACGACTATTTTTATGAATGCTGCTCCGGCCGGGGGTGGTCCCCCGGTCCGGATTATTGCTGCGATGCACTACTTCGATTACTGCTGCCTGTTACGTGAACTCGACCGGTTCCGTGTCTTCAGGCTGGGTGGCTACTACTTCATCGATTGGCGTGGCGTCGGTGTCCTCGCTGGTGGGCGAGAAGTACTGCGTCACCATGGTGTAGAACGCGTCGACCATGGTAGAGGGCGGCGTGGGAACGCCTCCGTCCGTGGGCGAACCGTTGTTACTGCTGCTACTGCTGTGGCACGCGCTCAGCAGCAAGGTGGCGCACACGGCGCACAGCAAGCTCAGTTTTTTCATCATGCTCTCCTTGTGAATGCGGCCGGCTTATTGCTGTGGCGAGCCAGGAATTGGCGACTTCAGGTACGGGAAGGTGGTGTTGGTCATCTTCTCGTCAAGGAAGGCGCCGTCGGTGAACTGAATCGTGCCGGCCGGTGCATCAGCTGGTGCGCAGCCAATGTTCAGCGTGCACAGCTTGCCCATGACGACGCGCAGCGAAATGTCGACTACGTCGTCGCCAGGACGGCGGCCGTTCGGGTAGCCGGCGGTATCGCCCCCGATCACGCCCAGGCGCTTTTGCGAACCGGCGGCAGTGATGTCCTTGCTTGTATCCAGGCGCAGCATTTCCGACGCAACAGGTTTCGGGTTGGCTGTCGGCTTGTTGATGCCGGTAATGCCGGTCAGGAAGGTAGCGACCAGGTCGGCACGGGGGAACTTGGTCGGTGCCTTGGCGCCCTGCGCACCGTACAGGATTTCGATCAGCGCCGGGAACGTCGGGTTGGTCACATAGTCCCCGAATTGCATGTCGGCCACTGGTTTGCTGGCATTGAAACGGTCTTTGTCCTTCAGACCAATGACCACCTCATTGACAAGCGGCATGCCCAAACGCGATACCTGGGTCCAGGCGCCACCTTCGCGGCTGACGTCGGCATCCGACTTCGGCGATGGGTTGATCAAGCGGCCCTGGCGCAGGCTGGCCGTGGTCCAGGCACCGATGACCGGGTCAGGCGCGGTGGTGCTGATCAGGCAGGCGGTCGGCACTTCCACGCTCAGCGTGGTGACGTTTTTGAAGCGCAGGTCGTCTTTGGCGTTGCTTTCGGCGCCCGGGAGGAATTCGACGGCCGGGGCCTTGATGTTGATCAGGTCGAATGTTTCGCCCAGGTTGACGACGAACGGGTCCTTGCGCTGGCCGACGAACATGCGGCCCGGGGTGGCGCAGCCAGGAATATTGATGTCGTACACGTGCTTTGCCGCATAGGCTTCATAGTTGGGAATCGACTTGTTGCCGATGTTGTCGAGCGGCTTGTCGAATGTAGCGCCGCCGCCGGCGGCATTGGTCACGGCAGTGCGGGTGCCCGAGCGGCGGTTGCCACGGACCACATTGACGGTGAAGGTTTCGCGCACGTTGGCGCCTGCCGCGTTGGCCTCGGCGATCGCGCCGCCATTGATGACCAGTGGAATGGCCATGTCTTTGCCGCCGATTTTCAGCGTCGTGTTTTTGTTCAAGTTCTTGAAACGGAACTGGAAAGTGATGTCTTCGACAGCGTCGGCGTTGTTGTCGACGTGAATTTCATACAGCGCTTCCGGGTCCATCATGAAATAATTCGGGCCGCCGTAAGCGTCTTGCAGGGGAACGTAGTTGGCAATCAGCGTCGTGTACGCGCTGCGGCCTTCCTGGTAGCTGCGGAACATGTAGAAGTCGGTCGCATCTACTTTCGGATGCTTGGTGATGAAGGGTGCTTCGCGGTGGCTCGAGGCCATCGCTGCGGGTGCCAGCATGGCGGCGATGACGTTGCCTACCAGTACAGCGCCGATCGTTGCCCGCAGTCTCAGTTGTTTCATTTTTCGCTCCTTAATAGGGTTTTACACCAGTGTGTGATTTTTTATACGGGGCGGTGGTTCAACTGGATTCATTTAGTTACAAATATTTTTTAACGCATTGCACCGTATAGACTGCTACCCATGAACACTTCCAACGAACCATTCCTCGCCGCTACTGTTATTAAAGATATCGGACGTGGCAAAAAGGGTGCGCGTGATTTGCCAAGGCAAGACGCGCGCGATTTGTACACTGCCATGTTGAACGGAAACGTCTCCGACCTTGAGCTGGGCGCGATCCTGATGGCAATGCGCATCAAGGGCGAATCGGTCGAAGAAATCGGCGGCTTCATGGATGCGGCCGACGCCTCGTTCCAGCGGATTGCCGCCGTTGACAGCGCCTATGCGCCGATCAGCATTCCAAGCTACAACGGCGCGCGCAAGATGGCCAACCTCACGCCCTTGCTGGCGCTGCTGCTCGCGCGCGAAGGCGTGCCGGTGCTGGTGCATGGCGTGTCAACCGACCCCGGGCGCGTGACGACGGCGGAAATTTTCGCTGCGCTGGGCCTGGCCCCGGCACAATCGGTGGCCGACGCGCAAGCTGCTTTCGCGCAGCGGCAGCCGAGCTTCATGTCGATCGAATTGCTGGCGCCTAAAATGGCGCATCTGCTGTCGCTGCGCACGATTCTTGGCGTGCGCAGTTCGACCCATACGCTGGTCAAGATCTTGCAGCCATTCGACGGACCAGCCTTGCGGCTGGTTTCCTATACCCATCCGGAATACCTGGAAATGCTCGGCGAATACTTTATGACGGCCACGCCGCATGAGCGGGGCGACGCTTTTTTGATGCGCGGCACGGAAGGCGAAACCGTGGCCAACGCCAACCGGGCGCAGCAGATCGACTGGTTCCATCAGGGGCAACGCACCTTGTTGGTGCAGCGCGATGCACCAACAGATGAACTTGCGCAAGTTCCCGAGGGGCGCGATGCGGCCACCACGGCTGCCTGGATTGCCCGGGCGCTGCGGGGCGAGATGCCGGTGCCGGCATCGATTGCCAGCCAAGTGGCACAGTGTTTGCTAGTTTCAAAGGAACTTAACGCAAATACGGGTGGTCGCCATGGAGAACAACGGTAAGGTGTATCTGGTCGGTGCAGGTCCAGGAGACCCGGAACTGCTGACATTGAAAGCGGTCAAAGCGATCGCGGCGGCCGATGTGCTGCTGGTGGACGACCTGGTCAATCCCGACGTGCTAGTACACGCGTCGCCCCACGCGCGCGTCGTTCCCGTTGGCAAGCGGGGCGGTTGCCGGTCCACGTCGCAAGCCTTCATTGAACGGCTGATGATTGCCGAAGCGCGCGCCGGCAAGCGCGTGGTGCGCCTGAAAGGCGGCGACCCGTTCATTTTCGGGCGCGGCGGCGAAGAGCGCGCACACATCATGGCGGCCGGCATCGAAGTTGACGTCATCAACGGTATCAGCAGCGGTCTGGCCGCGCCCGCCTCGATCGGCGTGCCGCTCACCCACCGCGACTGGAGCTCGGGCGCCATCTTCGTCACGGGGCACGAGCGCGCCGATGACGCGGGCAGCGCCCGCACGCCCGACTGGGCATTGCTGGCGCAAACGGGCCTCACGCTCGTCATCTATATGGGCGTGGCGCGTTGCCGCCAGATCCAGGCGGCCTTGCTGGCCGGCGGCAAGGCTGGCGCCACCCCGGTGGCGGTGATCCAGTCGGCCAGCGGGGCAGGGCAGGCCCAGTTGCTGACCACGCTTGAAAATCTGTCCGAAGACCTGGCCGCCTCAGGCTTGGGCAGCCCCGGCATTATTGTGATTGGCGACGTGGTGCGCTGCGCCACCCGCGCCGGGCAAGACTTGTCGCAACTGGAAGAACGATTCACCGCCACGGCAAGTTGAGAAGGACGGCCGGGCCGCCCAGCGTTTACAATCACGTCTTTAAGTGATTAGCGGAAATCGGCAACAGCCATGGCAAAACAATTTGATGTAGCGGTGATCGGCGCCGGCGCGGCCGGCATGATGTGTGCGGCCGTTGCCGCAGGGCGCGGCAAGCGCGTGGTGTTGATCGATCATGCCGAGAAACTTGCCGAGAAGATCCGCATTTCCGGCGGCGGACGGTGCAATTTCACCAACGTCAATGCCGGGCCGGCCAATTTTTTGTCCGACAATCCCCATTTCTGCAAAAGTGCCTTGTCGCGCTACACGCCGGCCGACTTTGTTGCGCTGGTCAAAAAGCACCGCATCGGCTACCACGAGAAACACCGTGGACAATTGTTTTGCACGGAGTCGGCAGAACAGATCATCCAGATGCTCAAGGAAGAATGCGCCTCGGTCGACGTTACCTGGCGCATGCCCACCAGCGTGGCGTCCATCGACAAAACCGATGAGGGTTACCTCTTGATCACCGACACTGGCGACATTATTGCCGACAGCGTCGTGATCGCCACGGGCGGCCTGTCGATTCCCAAGATCGGCGCGACCGACTTTGGCTACCGCATCGCCACCCAGTTCGGCCTGAGCATCGTGGAGACGCGCCCCGGCCTGGTGCCGCTGACCTTTGACGGCCCCAGTTGGGAAGCGTTCGTGCCGCTGGCCGGTATTGCGCTGGAAGTGGAAGTGGAGACCGGCAGCAGCAAGGGCAAGGGCAAGGGCAACAAGGGTGGGTTTTTCAAGGAAGACTTGCTGTTCACCCACCGCGGCCTGTCGGGTCCGGCGATCCTGCAAATTTCCAGCTACTGGCAACCGGGCACACCCATCATCATCAATCTGCTGCCCGAGATGGATGTGACGCAAGCGCTGATCGAAGGCAAGAGCACGCTCAAGAAGCAGATGGGCAATGTCTTGTCGCAATGGCTGCCGACCCGCCTGGCCGAAGGCTTGCTGCTTGCCAATGGCATCGAGCTCGACGCCCGTCTGGCCGACATGCCCGACGCCAAGCTGCGTAAATTGGGCGACGCCATCAACCGCTGGGCCATCGTGCCGACCGGATCGGAAGGCTACCGCAAGGCCGAAGTGACGCTGGGCGGCATCGATACGCGCGAGCTTTCCCAGCAAACCATGATGGCGAACAAGGTGCCGGGCCTGTATTTTATCGGCGAAGCGGTGGATGTCACGGGCTGGCTCGGCGGATACAATTTCCAGTGGGCATGGGCCTCCGGCGTAGCTGCCGGGCAAGCTGTTTAAGTGGCGTTTCAGTGGCGTTTTTGCGTCGCCGTGGTGGGTCAGGCAAGTGAAAAGCTTCCCTTCATTACCAAACGGTGCTATGATCTCGTTCTTCCCCTAATCTAACGGTTTGATTTTTACATGACCACTATTCGCCTTAAAGAAAACGAGCCGTTCGAAGTCGCTATGCGTCGCTTCAAGCGCACCATTGAAAAAACTGGTCTGCTGACCGAACTGCGTGCTCGCGAGTTCTACGAAAAGCCTACGGCTGAGCGCAAGCGCAAGCTGGCTGCTGCTGTCAAGCGCCACTACAAGCGTATCCGCAGCCAACAGCTGCCTAAGAAATTATTCTAAGATTGCAGTAAATAACGCATCCGGTGACGGCGTCAGCCTGTCCGGATGACTGTTTTGCTGAAGTCGCAGGCCCGCTCCGGTTTACCGCAGCGGGTTTTGCTATTTTATACCTACCAAATTGCGAGGATTGACATGGGCCTGAAAGCACAAATCACAGAAGACATGAAAAATGCCATGCGCGCGAAAGAAGCGAGCAAGCTGGGCACGATTCGCCTGATCATTGCCGAAATCAAGCGCAAGGAAGTCGATGAGCGCATTGACGTTACCGACGACCAGGCCTTGGCCATCATCGAAAAAATGATTAAGCAGCGCAAGGATTCGATCAGCCAGTTTGAAACGGGCAACCGCCAGGATCTGGCCGATATCGAAAAGGCTGAGCTGGTGGTGTTGAATGCCTACATGCCTGCCGGCTTGTCGGATGAAGAGATCGCCGCTGCCGTCACGGCTGCTGTGGCCGAGTCCGGCGCTGCCGGTCCGCAAGACATGGGCAAGGTCATGGCGATTTTGAAGGCAAAAATGCCTAAAGGAACTGACATGGGCACCGTCAGCGGCCTGATCAAAAAAGCCCTGCAGCCCGCATAATCTATTCGTAGGGCGGAAAAGCGCAAGCGCATTCCGCCAGAGCCGCAAGCGACGCATGGCGGAAAAGGGGGGGGCGCCTAGCCCTGCGCTTTTCTGCCTTACGTTTTGCTGCAGAAGCCTCCATTGTTCTATATCAATAGAAACTTTGCCCCTGCGGTATAGTCTGACTCAACACAAAGACTGTTCGTTCAAGTGATCCCACAAACCTTCATTACCGATTTGCTCAACCGGGTCGATATCGTCGACGTGGTGGGCAAGTACGTCCAGCTGAAAAAGGGCGGGGCCAACTTCATGGGCCTGTGCCCGTTCCACAGTGAAAAATCGCCCAGCTTCACGGTCAGCCCCACCAAGCAGTTCTACCATTGCTTCGGCTGCGGCGCGCATGGCACCTCCATCGGTTTCCTGATCGAATACTCGGGCATGGGCTTCGTGGACGCCGTCAAGGACCTGGCCCAGAACGTGGGCATGGTGGTCCCCGAAGCCGACGATAAAATTCCGCCCTTGCAACGCGCCGCCAACCAGGCCCAGGCATTGGCCCTGACCGACGCCATGACCCAGGCCTGCGACTATTACCGCGGACAACTGCGCGGCGCCCCGAACGCCATCGCCTACCTGAAAAACCGCGGCCTGACGGGTGAAGTGGCGGCCCGCTTCGGCATGGGTTACGCGCCGTCCGGCTGGGACAGCCTGCGCGCCGTCTTTCCCGACTACGAGGCGCTGGCGCTGGTCGAATCGGGCTTGGTGATCGACAAGGTCGATGAAGACGGCGGCAACAAGAAACGCTATGACCGCTTTCGCGAACGCATCATGTTCCCCATTCGCAACACCAAAGGCCAGGTCATCGGCTTTGGCGGGCGTGTGCTCGACTCGGGCGAGCCGAAGTACCTGAACTCGCCTGAAACCCCGCTGTTCCAGAAAGGTTATGAGCTGTACGGCCTGTTTGAGGCGCGCCAGGCGATCCGCGACAGCGGTTACGTGCTCGTCACGGAAGGCTATATGGACGTGGTGGCGCTGGCCCAGCTTGGCTTTCCGCAAGCCGTCGCTACGCTCGGCACCGCCTGTACCAGCACTCACGTGCAAAAACTGTTGCGCCAGACCGACACCGTTATTTTCAGTTTTGACGGCGACCGTGCCGGACGCAAGGCTGCGCGCAGGGCGCTGGAAGCGTGCCTGCCGCAAGTGACGGACAACAAGACCATCAAATTCCTGTTCCTGCCCACCGAACACGACCCGGACAGTTTTGTCCGCGAATTCGGCGCCGAAGCTTTTGAGCAAGAAATCCATGAAGCCATGCCTTTGTCGCAATTTTTGCTGCGCGAAGTATCCGGTGAACATGACCTGTCGACGCCGGAAGGGCGCGCGCGCGTCCAGTTCGACGCCAAGCCGCTGTTGCAAGCGATGACGCCAACGTCGCTGCGCCTGCAAATCGTGCGCGGCCTGGCCAGCATGACCGAATCGTCGCCAGCCGAAATCGAAGCCTTGTTCGAGCTGGCCAAGCCAGTGTCGGTGGCGCGCAAGGCCCCGCCGCGCCAGGGCCGTCCGCAACCGGTGGGCCTGGAGTTGCAGATCCTGCGCCACCTGGTCGCCCATCCGCCGCTGAGCCTGGAGCTGGACGAGTCCGCTTTGCTGGCATTTAATTTCTTCGGTCCCGAGTCAGGCGAGCGATTGGTGCAATTAGTGGCTGCCGGACAGGCACTTGGGCCGAACGGAGGCTTCGCCGCGTTGTCTCAGCATCTAAAGGAAACGAGCCCGGAATACGATGATTTAATAGCCGAGATCGCCGCCGAGCCGGAATCCGACTTCGACAGCGTCAAGCTGTGGCTGTCAGGAGCTGTGAGGCAGATCAAACTTGATGCATTAAAACAGGAGCTGAGCCAGTTGTTTTCTTCCGGACTGACCTCAGATCAGATGGGAGTGCGGTATCGTGAAATCACTGCTGAACAGGACCGGCTGCGCCGCGACGACGACGCTGAAAAGGCCCCCCGCTAAGAGTGAAAAGTGGCCCTTGGAACGGGGTCTGTTCATGACTGGAAAAAGATTGGGTGCGTGCTATAATAAAACGATAAGTGTTGTATTCGCAGAAATTTTTCTGATGGTCCGCAGTTGTTTTTCTTTCAGTAAGTGTGGCTCTTGATCGGCGCGGCAACACAGGCGTCGGCGGCCAGGGCCAGCTTTGGTTGCGGCGGCGCATTGCGTCGTTGACGGCAAGCGATCGTTTGCCATTCAATCACTACCGGCTCTCGCCTCCAACCGTTGTTGCTTTACAGTAAACCGCATGCCGAAGTTTGCCCGGTGGGGCGATGGCGGCGGAACTTGGCGAGCCATGGATCGTGCCTGCAAAGGTTATGTAAAGGTGTAAAAGTGCAGCAGTGCCGGGTTGGCCCGCATGGCGACCAGGAGACGTAGGCAACAAACTTTATCTTAATCCACCATAAAGCTAGTCGTTGTGACATCGAAAGCGCCTGTGCCAATCAAGAAACCTGAAACCCCAGTGGCTGAACAGCCAACGCGCATGTCCGCTCCGGCCGACAAGGCGCAAGACAAGGCAGAAACCCGCACGGCGACTCCCGCCGCGGGCGCCTCGCCTGCCGTGAGCCAGACTACCGACGCCGCCGCACTGGCCGCGATCGATACGTCCGGCTATGTCCTGCCGTCGGTCAAGGTCCCGGGCCGGCGCGGTCGCAAGCCGAAAGAATTCCAGCCCGAGAACGACGAAGTGGCCGCGCTCAACGCCGTGGAACGCGCTGAACTGAAGGCGGTCGACAAGGCCAAGGCCAAGGACCGCAAGGCCAAGGAAAAAGCACTGCTGAAGGACGCGTTCTCGTCGGACACCGAAGCGAGCGAGGAAGAGCTTGAGCGCCGGCGCCAGAAGCTCAAGACGCTGATCAAGTTCGGCAAGGAACGCGGCTTTCTGACGTACGCCGAGATCAACGATCACTTGCCGGAAAACATAGTTGATCCGGAAGCGATCGAAGGCATCATCGGCACCTTCAACGACATGGGCATTGCCGTGTACGAACACGCGCCCGATGCCGAAACACTGCTGCTGTCCGACAACGTCGCGACCGTCACCAGCGACGATGAAGCCGAAGCGGCTGCCGAAGCTGCACTGTCCACCGTCGACTCCGATTTTGGCCGCACCACCGACCCGGTACGCATGTACATGCGCGAAATGGGTTCGGTCGAGCTGCTCACGCGCGAAGGCGAAATTGAAATTGCCAAGCGCATCGAAGATGGCCTGAAAGACATGATCCAGGCAATTTCCGCATGCCCGGTCACGATCGCGGAAATCATTTCCGCCGCCATCCGCATCCAGAACGAAGAGATCAAGATCGACGAAATCGTCGACGGCATGGTCGATCCGGACGTCGAAGACGCCCCGCCGGTGGCCGCGCCGGTCGCCTCCGATGACGACGAGGACGACGAAGAAGGCGAAGAAGGCGAAGAGGAAGAGGAAGAAGAAAACAATGCTTCCGGCGCCGCTGGTTTTTCAGCAGAACAACTTGAAGCGCTGAAAAACCAGGCGCTGGAAAAGTTTGAAGTCATCTCCGTGCAGTTTGACAAGATGCGCAAGGCCTTCGAAAAAGATGGCTACAACTCCAAGGCCTACGTCAAGGCGCAGGAATCGATCTCCAACGAATTGCTCGGCATCCGCTTTACGGCCAAGGTTGTTGAAAAGCTGTGCGACACGCTGCGCGGCCAGGTGGACGAAGTGCGCCACATTGAAAAGCAGATTCTCGACGTTGCCGTGAACAAGTGCGGCATGCCGCGCGCCCACTTCATTAAGGTTTTCCCGGGCAATGAAACCAATTTGGTCTGGGTCGACGGCGAAGTGAACGCGGGCCACGCGTATTCCGCCATCCTCGGGCGCAACATTCCAACCGTAAAAGAATTACAGCAGCGCTTGATTGACCTGCAAGCGCGGGTGGTATTGCCGCTGCCCGACCTGCGCAACATCAACCGCCAGATGGCGGCCGGTGAAATGAAGGCGCGCAAGGCCAAGCGCGAAATGACCGAGGCCAACTTGCGCCTCGTAATTTCGATCGCGAAAAAGTACACCAACCGCGGCCTGCAATTTCTCGACCTGATCCAGGAAGGCAATATCGGCTTGATGAAGGCCGTGGACAAGTTCGAGTATCGCCGCGGCTACAAGTTTTCGACGTATGCAACATGGTGGATCCGCCAGGCGATCACGCGTTCGATTGCCGACCAGGCGCGCACCATCCGCATTCCCGTGCACATGATCGAAACGATCAACAAGATGAACCGTATCTCGCGCCAGATCCTGCAAGAAACGGGCGCGGAACCGGATCCGGCCACGCTCGCGATCAAGATGGAAATGCCGGAAGATAAGATTCGGAAAATCATGAAGATCGCGAAAGAGCCGATCTCGATGGAAACGCCGATTGGCGACGATGACGACTCCCACCTGGGCGACTTCATCGAAGACAACAACACGCTGGCCCCTTCCGATGCAGCGTTGCACGCTTCGATGCGCGGCGTGGTCAAGGATGTGCTCGATTCACTGACTCCGCGGGAAGCCAAGGTGTTGCGCATGCGTTTCGGAATTGAAATGTCGACTGACCATACGCTGGAAGAAGTAGGCAAGCAGTTCGACGTCACGCGCGAGCGGATTCGCCAGATCGAAGCGAAGGCGCTGCGCAAGTTGCGCCATCCATCGCGCTCCGACAAGCTCAAGAGCTTCTTGGAAGGCAATTAAGCCTTGACGGGCAGCCGCAAAAAGCAATATCCTCACGCCACTCCAACAAGGGTGGCGTAGTTAGCGGCTGCCCCAACACCATTTTCGGGCCTCTAGCTCATGCTTGGTTAGAGCAGCGGACTCATAATCCGTTGGTGCCGTGTTCGACTCACGGGAGGCCCACCAAAAAAACCACGGACTTAGCGCAGCAAATGGTAGACCGCCTATGCCTGGTCCACCTGCGTTTTGTTCTCGAAGGCGAGAGGGAGAAAGCATCCGCTTATCGCCTTTCGTACGTCCATCGGCGGCGTAGTTGTTCCTATCTGTTGGGTTCACCCTACGCGAGTCTCACCGTACCATTGCGATTATGCGATCGGCGTGCGACGCTTTGCGCGGCGGCACGACCGCGTGCATCGAGAATACGCAGCGCGGCGCTGCCGGCATGCGCTGCGCCGTCAACATCCTCCCTCCCTCTTGATCGCGCCAAGGATGTCCATTACCTGTTCCAGGTTCTGGATCACCATGTGCTCGGTCAATTCAAGCTCGAGCAAGGATAGGTCCATGCCAGAATGAAGCAGCGCGCTGCGGATGTCCGCCAGCAGCGAAGCATTGCCGAATTGAAGCGCAGACAAATTGATCCCCATGCTAATTGGTGGAACGCCCATTCGCTGCCATGCCACGTTTTGCGTACAAGCTTCGCGGAGCACCCAGCGGCCGCTTGAAATGAGCACACCGATACACCGATATCCCCGGCAAGGCGCAGAAATTGCGCCGGTAAAAGCTCGCCAAGATCCGGATGCTGCCACCGAATCAGGGCTTCAACGCCGGTAAACGCACCAGTTTTTAGTTCTTGCGACGAAAATCGTGGATGACGTCGCGGCGCTGCTGCGGTCGAACATGAAGGATTTGCATACCCGGATTTAACCAGCGGAGCGACGTCCTGAACAGTTTGGGGTTAATGGATCACTTACCGAAGAAGTCATTTCGGGCGAGGGGAATGTAAATTTCTATCCGGTTTGAGAAGAGTTCCTCCTCGCAATTGTCCAACGGCATGGGTCACAGCACGAGCAACATTACGGACTTCTTCCTGCACCGCTGTGTCGCGATCAAGTGCCTCGTGGCTTTCAGCATATGACTCGTAATAGCCGATAAAACGGTCGAGCCGTGATCGAGGGCCGGAGTCTATCAGGCCCATCCAGTCGAGCCAATCAGACAGGCCGCGGCGGACACCCTCGATCCCGGCAACGTCGCCATGCACCACCAATCCATACGCCCGACCCGCAAGGTGCTTGGGATAGTCCCAGCCACGCAGTTCCAAGTCCTTAGCTAATTGTGCGTTCTTGCCAGCCGTGGTAGTTGGGTCGGAATTGCCGCCATCAGCGCAGACCAAACGGTCTATCATTAATTTCAACACGCTCGGCGTCTGATACCAATACACGGGCGTAAAAATAATGATGGCGTGCGCCGCCGTCCACTTTTCGTAAATCTCTGCCATCCAATCATTGGTTTGGCGTTGGCCGTGATTTGGATAGCAGCTGCAAGGCCAATGACACAACGGCATTGCAGTGGAAACACAACCTTTACATGGATAAATATGCTGATCATAACCGGAGGTCAGCAAGCTTAAATCGAGAACATCTACTTCGATACCACCAGCGTGAAGAATTTCGCTTGCCCACGACGTCATCCGGAAAGATTTCGAAATTTCGCCTGGGCAGCTGCCGTCGTTGCGGGCCGCTCCACAAATCAAGAGTACGCGCGATTTGGTCGTGGGGTCTTTCTGAATTTTCTCCGCGACCAAAAGGCGGTCACGCGTGGCTTTCCATTCCGCTGACAGATCGTAGTCTGGATCGACAAACTCCTCGCCAGCCTTTTCCGTAATCGGCGCTTTTCGTCCTTTGCTGTAGTTGTCCCACGCGACTTCCTCCACTTTGGACAGCGCATCCTTGACTGTATCAAACGCGGGGTCGACGAACGAGCGAAAAAATTGCAGATGAAATTCATTCCGTTCTAGCGGCGCTGGAGCTTGGCCTTTGCGTACTTGAATCATGGAGAACCTCTGCCTAAGAATAGGTAAGCGTACGAAGCAACGCGGCTGTTGCAGATGGCCCGATCCCCCATTCGGCATGGGGCGCATTTGGGGAGGGATTCGTGATCGTAACAGTAATGACGTCGGCGAAGCGCTCGGTTCGAAGCAATCTGGCCCCGCATGCTCATTGCGCATCAGCCGCTTGGAGCATTGGCAGGACCGAACGTGTATCGGCAGCAAAATATTGACGCAGAGTTCCTGAAATCTACGTCAGCCCGGGAATGCGCGCGCCGGTTTATGTGCATCCCAAGTCCAAGGCGTTGTATGCCGTTAGCGGCGACACGTGACTGGGAACCTCGGATAGGTGTTCAGCGGGTCATGGTTCAGGCAACAGCATTGTGGTCCGACAGGGTCCACCAATGCTTCTCATGGCGCTGGTCCCTAACCGCGCAAAGGCTTTGCGATGATACTGCAAGACAGTTCACTCCCGCCGACAATGTTGGTAAAACACTGGACACGGAAAGGGCGGTGTCACGCAGTTGTAGGCGGCAACGAAGAGCTGCAGAGGTAGCAATCGTGTTCCAGGAAGTTTTCGCTTTTGTGTCGATTATGGTCCGGAAAAAGACCGGACACTAGGACCGTGGGTTCCAGAAACCATAGCGCCAACCTATGATGGTTGGCGCTGCGAGAACGATGTTTTTGATGGCCCGGGGCGGAATCGAACCACCGGCGCACCGACACACGGTTTTTCAATGTACTGTCCCGACAACTGAACCGCGATCTTGGCAACACTGAAATCAATGCCTCTGTTAGTTAGCGCACCGCGCCAATTGGGCACGTGCCCCACAGTGGTCAGCTTGGGTGGCGGCACCCTGCCGCGACCCAAAATTTTTACGCCAAAGGATTATCATGAAAGCACTCGTATATAACGGACCCTGCGACGTCCAGGTCATGGAGGTGCCGGATGCAAAAATCGAAAAGCCGACTGACGTGCTGGTGCGCATTACCACGACCAATATTTGCGGATCTGACCTGCACATGTATGAAGGTCGCACCAGCATGGAGAGCGGCCGCATCCTCGGTCACGAGAACATGGGCGAGGTGATCGAAGTCGGCAAGGCAGTCGACCGCGTCAAGGTCGGCGACATGGTGTGTCTACCATTCAATATTGGCTGCGGATTTTGCGAGAACTGCGAGCGCGGCTTGTCCGGATTCTGCCTGACGGCCAATCCAGGGACTGCCGGCGCGGCCTACGGCTTCGCCGGCATGGGCCCATACAGCGGCGGCCAGGCCGAACTGCTGCGCGTCCCCTACGCTGACTACAACTGCCTCGTGCTGCCGGACGATGCGCAGGAAAAGGAAAACGATTATGTCATGTTGTCCGACATTTTTCCGACCGGCTACCACGCCACGGAGCTGGCCGGTATGCGACCCGGCGACTCGGTCGTGGTCTATGGAGCCGGCCCTGTCGGCCTGATGGCGACCATGTCGGCCTACCTCAAAGGCGCCAGCAGAGTGTTCGTGGTCGATACCCACAAGGACCGCCTGAAGCTGGCCGTAAAAATGGGCGCGATCGCGATCGACGATACCGAGCAGGGCGGCGTGCAGCAAATTCTTGACCTGACCGATGGCAAGGGTGCCGATTGCGGCTGCGAATGTGTCGGCTACCAGTGCTGCGACAAGCATGGCAAGGAAGTGCCGAACCTGACGATGAACAATCTGGTCCAATCGGTCAAGGCCACCGGCGGCATCGGCGTGGTGGGCGTGTTCTTGCCGCAGGATCCAGGCGCCAAAGATGAACTCGCCAAGGAAGGCAAATTGGCCTTCGACTTCGGCCAACTTTGGTTAAAAGGGCAGCGTATCGCCACCGGCCAGGCCAACGTCAAAGCCTACAATCGCCACCTTTCCAAGCTGATCCAGGCGGGCCGCGCCAAACCGTCGACGATCATTTCGCACGAACTCGCGCTGGACGAGGCGCCGAAGGGCTATCAACAGTTCGACAAGCGCACAGCTGGGTGGACCAAAGTGGTGCTCAAGCCAGGCAAATAAAGCGCTTCCCGGATGCCGGAAACAAAAACGCCAACCTTTGTCATGCCTAAGGCATGGATCAGTTCGGCGTGTGGGGTTTCGTCTTGCGGGGGAAATTTGGTTGCCATGGAAGCCAGTGTTGTTACTTTCCGCAGCATTTTAGGGGCGGCATCCCATCCTATTCGAGGGTGAATTTTCGGACTTGTCTCGATGTTTTTTCGAAAGTCCTTTTCCGCAACCGATCCTGGGACGGGGTTTATTACGATGGCGCAGAGTTAATGCGCCGGCCGCGTGACTCATGCCTTTGCAGTTGCGCCAGGTGGGCTTCCCACTCGGCCTTGCCGAGGTTGGCGGCAGACAAATCCTGAAAATGATTTCCCAACATGAGCTCGGGCGTCACGCCGCTTTTCTCCAGCGCCAGCCCGGCCACATAGGTGATGAAAAACTGTCACGGCCGGCCTTTATTTAATTCGCTAACGCGGTCGCGAAGTCATTCAAGGAGGCCGCATACTGCGCTGCGGCGAAATGCTGCTGGATCAGCATGTCAAAAAAGCCGTCCGTTGCGGCAAACGTCTGCGCCTTTTGTACCACTTGCAAGGCCATGGAGTGATTGGCGCCCCGTGCAAACACCTTGACTTGGGTGGCGCGGATGTGACCTTCGCACCAGCGGAAGTTCACTTGCCTGGCGGCCACGAGCCCGGCGTCGAGATAGGCCATTGCCCGCCCCAGTTCGCTACGCGCCAAGGCTAGCTTGCCAAGATAAAAATTTGACTCTGCTAAATAGTCCGACAAGCCATGTACAGCGCAAATGGTGAATGCTTCCTGCAATACTGTCGCGGCTTCGTCGAGGCGTGCGCTGTCGATCAGGACCACGCCCAGGTTGATCTTAACTTTGGCGTTCAAGTGCTGATCGCCCACTTCTTCCGTCCTGGACTGCGCCTCGGCCAGCATCGTCAGGCTGTTGGCGTGATCGCCTGCGCCTTGGTAGACTTGCGCCAAGCCGACTTTTGCCAAAATCCATGTTTCGGCATCACCGCCTGCCTTGGTGGACACGTCAATGCAACGATCCCAATATTGAATGGCTTGCCGGTAGTCGCCGCCGGAATAGTAACCGCGCGCAATACGCTCAGGGGCCACAAGTAGCCTTCAAACCGGTTGTCCTGGCGCCAGTCGCCCCAGGCGCCTGTGAAAAAACGGCGATGCGCAACGAATAACGCGCCCACTTTTCGAACTGGGATATAGTTGTTCTTCCCATAGATGCGGCCCAATTGCCGGGGCGCTAAAGCTCGCCAGCGACATGATTAAATCACCCGCTTCCACGCCGCCGCCCGCCACCTCCGACCGCTTCCAGCAACTGGTTGCCAGCGTCACGGATTACGCCATCTACATGCTGTCCCCGGAAGGGGTGATCAACACCTGGAACGCTGGCGCCCAGCGGTTCAAAGGCTACACCCCAGAAGAAATCATCGGGCAGCATTTTTCCCGTTTCTACACGCCGGACGACCTGGCAACCAATCTGCCCGCCCGTGCGCTGGCAACTGCCAGAAACGAAGGGCGCTTCGAAGATGAAGGATGGCGCGTGCGTAAGGATGGCACCCGTTTCTGGGCCAGCGTGGTGATCGATCCGGTACGCGCGCAAGACGGCGAGCTGATCGGCTTTGCGAAAGTGACGCGCGATATTACCGAGCGCAAGCGTGCCTCGGAAGCCCTGCATGCGAGCGAGGAACGTTTCCGTCTGTTGGTGCAAGGCGTCACCGACTACGCCATCTACATGCTTTCGCCCAAGGACGAGATCACCAACTGGAACGCCGGTGCGCGCCGCATCAAGGGTTTTGACGACAATGAAGTGATCGGCAGTCATTTTTCAAGGTTCTATACCCCGGAAGACCGGGCGCATGGTTTGCCGATGATCGCCCTGGCGACGGCCGTCAAGGATGGCCGCTTCGAAAGTGAAGGCTGGCGCATGCGCAAGAGCGGCGAACGGTTTTGGGCGCACGTCGTCATCGATCCGATCCATAACGAGCTCGGCGAGCTGATCGGCTTTGCCAAGGTGACGCGCGACATCACCGAGCGGCGCGACGCGGCGATCACGATTGAAAAGGCGTCGGAAGCCTTGTTCCAGTCGCAGAAACTGGAAGCGATCGGCAAACTGACCGGCGGCGTAGTGCACGACTTCAACAATTTGCTCAGCGTTATTTCCAACGGGCTGACCGTGCTCAAGACGCGCCTGACCGATCCGGCCGACTGGCGCGTGCTCGAGGCCATGGACCGGGCCGCCTCGCGCGGTGCCACGCTGACCCAGCAACTGCTGACCTTCGCGCGCCAGCAGCCCCTCAAGCAGGACAACTACGATCTCAACGAAGTCATCGCCTCATTCGAGGCGGTGCTGCGGCGCGCGGTGCGCGGCTCGGTTGGCTTCGACTTGCAGTTGGGCGCCGACCTGCCGCTGGTGCTGGTCGACGCCCCGCAAGTGGAGGCGGCAATTCTCAATTTGATCGTCAATGCGCGCGACGCAACGCCCGACGGCGGCCGGATCACGGTCTCGACCCGCGTGACGGCACTGCGCGAACTACAGGTAGGCAATCTTCCGGCCGGATCCTATGTCACCATCCGGGTTGACGATACGGGCGAGGGCATGAGCGCGGACGTTATCTCGCACGCCGTCGAACCCTTCTTTACGACCAAGCCTATCGGCAAGGGAACGGGCCTTGGTCTTAGCCACGTGTATGGTCTCATGCACCAGTCCGGAGGTGATCTTGCCATTACGTCAACGCCCGGTGCGGGCACTTCCGTGGCGCTTTATTTTCCCGCACTTGCCGCCGATGCCGAAGAGTCGTCCGGCGACACCGGGCGCGAAAAGGCGCTCGTGGTCGATGATCAGATTGACGTGCTGGACATGGCGGTCGAGTTATTCCGCACGCTTGGCTATGACGTGCTTTCTGCCAATAACGGGGCGGAAGCCTTGGCCATCTTGCAACGCACGAGCGGGATTGACGTACTGTTTTCAGACGTGGTCATGCCCGGCATGAGCGGTATCGAACTGGGCGCCCAGGCGCGGCGCCTGTATCCCGACATGAAAATTATCCTGGCATCGGGCTACGCAACGGCGGCGCTGAAAGAACTGGACGGTGAAGCGCCGCAATTTCCTATCATTACCAAACCGTATTCGATGGCACAAATCCTGCGCCAGTTGCGGTAAACATTCAACCGACGGGGGCCACCGTGAACGTGAACAAGACTAGCCCGGACAATCATGTTGCGCACGATGCTGCCACGCTGATTGACGAGAAAATTGCCGCACTGGGCGACTGGCGGGGCGCCACGCTGGCGCGCATCCGCGCCCTGATTCGGCAGGCCGACCCCGGCGTGCTCGAGGAAGTCAAATGGCGCGGCGTTCCGGTCTGGTCGCACGATGGCATCATCTGCACCGGCGAAACGTACAAGAGCACGGTCAAAATGACGTTTGCCAAAGGCGCGTCGCTGGACGACACTGCCGGCTTGTTCAACGCCAGCCTGGAGGGAAACACGCGGCGCGCGATCGACATGCATGAAGGCGAAACCATCGACGAGGCCGCATTGCAAGCCTTGATCCGCGCCGCCGTCGAGCTGAACCAGGCAACAGTTGCCAAGCGCGCGGTCAAGCGTCCAACGACGCCTTAGTCTGCGGCGCACCAGTGCGGTCGCGCCGGCCCAGCACGCCGATGAAATTGAGCCCCAGCACGATCAGCACAATGGCGATCACTTCCGCTTGCGTCAACTGGAAACCGAGCACATCGAATTTTGGGTTGACGCGCAACTGTTCGATCGCGAAGCGCTCCACGCCTGCCAGCAACAGGTACACGGCAAACAGCCACCCGGTTTTGAAGGGATGCTTGCGCAGCGCCCACAGCACGCCAAAGCAGGCGAGCGCCATCACCGTTTCGTAAATGGACGTTGGATACACGCCCGGCGCTGCAATAACTTCGCCAAAAATATTGTTTTGATAGGTCTGCGCCCAGAACCAGGTCGGCAGCCAGTCCGGCTTCAAAGCCATGTTGGCCGCCGTTCCCCAGTCGCCGTCGCCGGAGATCTGGCAACCGATCCGCCCGATGGCGTAGCCCAGCATCATGGCCGGCGCGACGGCGTCGAGCATCGCGGCGGCGCTCATGTGCCAGCGCCGGATGAAGAGCAATCCCGCGATCGTGCCCAGGATCAAGCCGCCGAACACGCTGAAACCGGAGCGGCTGAAGATCATGTCCCACGGCGCAGCCGCGAATGCATCCAGATGCTCGACGATATGAAACAGCCGCGCGCCCACCACGCCCGTCAGCATGACGATGGTGGTCAGGTCGGAGACGATCTCTTGCGGCGCGATCTCGATCCACGTCACGCTGCCGTCGGCGGCAACAAGCTTGCGCCTGGCGTTGCCGATCTGACCTGCGGCGTGCATGCGCCGCAACTGCGCGGACAGGCAGGCGGCAGCGGCGAACATGGCGCACACCACCAGCATGCCGAACAAGGGAATAGGCAAGGGCAGGTCAAGCCCGGTCAGGGCGCGCACTACATCACTCAGGTACGGATACGACATCGACGGCTTTCTTCGTAATGCTTTAATGCAAGGACGGCTATGGTGACACCGAACAAGTTCAACGTAAAGCCGCTCAACGTGGAAACCTTACCAAATTGAGCGCGGAAAACTGCCTGTGTGCAGCTCCCAGCCCCCGCGTCGGCCGCTCCCATCAGCAAGCGGCGCTACTGCCCCTTTGTGGTGTATCGATGCAACACCGTTGTAAAAGGCGGTTGCAGATCAATATTTTATTGACAAATTGTTTGTTAGCCCGCAATATTTAGACGTGGCATGGAAACGCTTCCACTCGGCTCTAAATCATCAGGGATGAGGCAAGACAAGCGCCACGAACGCGTTCGGCAAGGCGGGGCCGGTTGCCCACTGTGTCGTTTACGTGCAGTACGCCGCGCTTGTTGGCAGGTGATGTCGTCCGGGAGAGTGTGCGGACGATATGGCGCACGCTTGAGTGTGGAATCGTTTCCAAGGCAGGCATTTTCCAGATCGGTCGCAGACCGGCGGCGGGAAGGGCAGGCGGGCAGCAGTAGTGGCGGCAAGCGCGGTCCGGGCAAGCGGAGCGCGTGCGGGACAAGGGAAATGTGGCTACAGGCCATGTTCTTAAAATCAGAGGAGACCGAATGTATTACCCAAAACAGAAATTGTTATGTTTGGCTGTGGCCAGCGCCTGCGCAACGCTGACGCTGCCAGGCTATGCCCAGGAAGCAACCGTAGCCGCATCGACCAACACCACCGCCACCGCACCAGTACTGCAGTCCGTAACTATTGTCGGCCTGCGTAACAGCCTGGGTTCATCGATGAATCTCAAGCGCAGTTCAGACGGCATCGTCGACGGCATCATCGCCGCCGATATCGGCAAGTTCCCGGACACCAACCTGGCCGAATCGCTGCAGCGCATCACCGGCGTCTCGATCGACCGCACCATCGGCGAAGGCTCCAAGGTCACCGTGCGCGGCGTCGGTCCCGATTTCAACATGGTGCTGCTCAATGGCCGCCAGATGGCCACCTCCAATTTGGGCGACCTGAACGGGCGCGCCTTCGATTTCGCCAACCTGGCGTCCGAAGCCATCTCGCAAATCCAGGTCTACAAGACCAGCCGTGCGGAAACACCGGCCGGCGGCATCGGCGCCACCCTGAACGTCATGACAGCGCGTCCCTTCGATGCGCCAGGCTTGCATTCGAGCGTGGGCTTCAAGCTGGTGCACGACACGTCCAACAACAACCTGCCGGCCGACGTCAAGGCCGGCACATCGACGACGCCGGAGTTTTCCGGGATCTTTAGCAATACCTATGCGGACGGCAAGTTCGGCGTGGCGCTCAGCGCCAGCTACCAGGAACGCAATCTCGGCTACAACACGGCGGCCGTGTCGAACGGCTGGCGCGGTCCGTTCCGCGGCGACGAGAACAACTGGGGCACGATTCCCCAGCCAGGCCCAGGGGTAACGGGCGTTACCAACCGTCCGAAGCCGACCGACATCTACAGCGTCCCGCAAAACTTGAATTACAGCATGAGCGGCGTGAAGCGCCAGCGCACCAACGGCCAGTTGACGCTGCAATTTGCACCGATTAAGTCGCTCGTGACAACGCTCGACTACACCTATTCCGAAAACAAGATCCAGACCAAGCGCAGCGATCTGTCGGCCTGGTTCAATTTCGGCCCGTCGACCAGTTCCTGGACGAACGGCCCGGTTGCCGCTCCCCTGGTCTACACCGAACTGATTCCGACGGCAAACAGCGACATCGCCATGGGTGCCGCCAATTTCGCGACCAAGACCCAAAACAAGGCCATCGGCTTTAACGCCGCCTGGCGCGTGAGCAACGACTTGAAGCTCGAATTCGATGCCCACAAGTCGACCGCCGAATCGACGCCGGACAGCCCGTATGGTTCGAACAACACGCTCGGCACCGCCAGCTTCAGCCGCGGCGACACCACCGCCGACTTCACCAAGGATTTCCCGGTGCTGAGCATCAAGGGCGCCGACTATCTGCGCGCACCGCAGCAAGTGACCGGCTCGACATTTCAAAACGGTTACATGAAAGGCGAAGTCGAGCAGGAGCAGGTCAGCGGGCGCTTGAAGATGCTGGAATCGTCCAACCTCAAGTTCGGCCTGGCCGCGACCAAGGTCGAGAACCGCTCGGCCTTTTCGAACCAGCAGCGCGACACCTGGGGCGGCGCCACCAGCCCGGCCGATTATCCGAGCAGCGTGTTCCACGCGGACACGATTCGCCAGTACTTCAACAAGCTCGACGGCAGCGATAATCCGGCCCTGTTCAACCAGTTCAATACCTTTAACTTTGAAGAAGTGCGCGCGCTCGCCGCTGCCGCCTCCGGCAAACCGGAGCTGTACCTGCCCAAGTCCACCTACGACACCGACCAGCGCACCGCCGAAAAATCGAAGAGCGCGTATCTGCAGCTCAATACCGACTGGGATACGCGCTTGCCGATGCACACGGCTATCGGCCTGCGCTACGAAAAGACGGACGTTGTCTCGACCGCGCTGGTGCCAAGCGCCACCGGGATCACGATGGTCTCGGCCAATGAATTTTCGGTCGGCTTCGGCGCGCCGACCTTTACCACGCTGACCGGTTCTTACAAGCACGTGCTGCCAAGCTTCGACTTCGATGTCGACGTCAGGAAGGACATGAAACTGCGCGCCAGCTACGGCGTCACGATCGGCCGTCCGCGTTACGACCAGATCGCCGGCGGACAAGTGCTCAACGCGGGCGCGCGCATCAACGGCGGCACCGGCTCGCAGGGTAACCCGGCGCTGCTGCCAGTCAAGTCGAAAAACCTGGACTTGTCGTACGAGTGGTATTACGGCAAGCAGAGCTATCTGTCGCTTGGCTTGTTCCGCAAGAACGTTGAAAACTTCCCTGGCCAGTCGGAACTGACCGCCACGCCGTTCAACTTGCATACGCCCGTGGGCGGACCGCTGTGGACCGAAGCGGTGGCGTCCGGGTGCGGCTCGGATACGGTATGCATCCGTAACTTTATCTTCCGCAACCATCCGACGGCACCGGGGGTGACGCGTGGTGCAAACGATCCGAGCGGCAACGCAACGGGCACCATCCTCGGCCAGCCTAACGATCCAATCGCCAACTTCGTCATCACCACCACGGCGAACAAGGATGCGACCAATGTGCACGGCGTGGAAGTCAACCTGCAGCACATGTTTGGCAACACCGGCTTTGGCCTGCAAGCGAACTATACTTTTGTGCGCTCGGGGCTGGAGTACAACAATGCGAGCAAAGGCGACCAGTTCGCGCTGCCCGGTTTGAGCAACTCGGGCAACCTGGTGGGGATCTACGAGGATGCCAAGTGGACAGTGCGCACTGCCTACAACTGGCGCGGCAATTTCTTGTCGGCGACCCGTGACGGTTCCGGCTTCAATCCGAACTACGTCGAATCGTTCGGCCAGCTCGACGTGTCGGTCGGTTATGCGATCGATGAGAAGACCAGCCTGCAGTTCGAGGTGATCAATGCCACCAACGCCACTGTGCGCGTGCATGGCCGTAACGAACGGCAAGCCTTGTTCGTGACCCAGGGCGGGCCACGCTACATGCTGGGCGGACGCTACAAGTTCTGATCGGCAGCACATTTCTTCTGTTCCTGGACGAAATGTGCTCTTCTGAAACAAGGCCGCTGCCCGTCAGCGGCCTTTTCGGTTAGACTTTCCTGCGAACATTAAGTAACGACATGGAACATCGCATGGCAAGCAGCACCATTGAACACATCGTCATTGTGGGCGGCGGCTCGGCCGGCTGGCTGAGCGCCGGCGTGATCGCCGCCGACCATCGGCACTTGAAAGTGACGGTCATCGAATCGCCCGATGTGGCCCCGATCGGGGTGGGCGAGGGCACCTGGCCCACCATGCGCGATACGCTGCGCAAGATCGGTGTATCCGAAAGCGATTTCTTCCGCGAGTGCGACGCCTCCTTTAAGCAAGGTTCCAAATTTTGCGGCTGGCGTACCGGGCAAGAAAGCGATTACTATTTTCATCCCTTCGTGCTGCCGCAAGGCTACGGAGAGACCAACCTGGCTGCCCGCTGGCAAGCGTGCCACGCGCACGTACCCTTTGCCGACCTGGTCAGCTTCCAGCCGCACCTGTGCGCGCACGGCAAGGCGCCCAAGCAAGCCAGCACGCCGGAATACGCCGCCGTGGCCAACTATGGCTACCATCTGGACGCCGGCAAGTTCGGCGTGTTCCTGCGCAAGCACTGCACCGACAAGCTGGGCGTAACCTATATCGCCGACCATGTCACGGGCATCGATTCGCATGAGAACGGCGACATTGCCGCCCTGCAGACGCGCGCCCACGGCCGACTTGCCGGCGACCTGTTCGTCGATTGCAGCGGCATGCAGTCGCTCTTGTTAGGCCAGCATTTCGGCGTCGCGTTCCTGTCGCAAAAACACGTGCTGTTCAACGACACAGCACTGGCGATCCAGCTTCCCTATCCGCGCCCGGACAGTCCGATCAGTTCGCACACCACCTCCACCGCCCAAAGCGCCGGCTGGATTTGGGACATCGGCCTGCCCACGCGGCGCGGGATTGGCTACGTGTATTCCAGCGCCCATACCAGCGATCAAGCGGCCCAGCAAGTCTTGCACCGCTACATCGGCCCAGACCAGGACGCGGCAGTGCGCAAGCTCAGCTTTCAGCCCGGCTACCGGCGCCAGTTCTGGCACCGCAACTGTGTGGCGATCGGCTTGTCGGCCGGCTTTATCGAGCCGCTCGAAGCGTCCGCGCTGGCGCTGGTGGAGTTGTCGGCCGCCATGCTCAGCGACGACATGCCGGCCACGCGCGCCGTGATGGACATTGTCGCGCGCCGCTTCAATGAAGCCTTTACGTATCGCTGGGAACGGGTGATCGATTTCCTCAAGCTGCACTACGTGCTGAGCGAACGCCGTGACGCCGACTACTGGATCGACAACCGGGTCGCGCCCGAGCGCCTGGCCGAACTGCTCGCGCTGTGGCGCCACCGGCCGCCGTCGCGCAACGACTTTGGCCGCATCGATGAAGTGTTTCCGTCGGCCAGTTACCAATACGTGTTGTACGGCATGCTCTTTCACACGGAACACGCCGCCAGCCGCCACAACCCGGAACAGGCGGACGGCTATTTTCGTCAAGCCGCCGCGCTGACCGCGAGCATGCTGGGCGCGTTGCCGGGCAACCGGGCGCTGATCGACCATATACAACGCCACGGTCTGCAGACCATTTGACTAACTAAACGCCGGGACACCACCATGCCACACCATGTTTTGCTAAACAATATCGAGCACAAGGATGTGCGCATCGTCACCCGCCGCGGCGCCGCCCATGGGGACGATGTCATGCTCGCCATCACCTTCCCGGCGGAATTTCGCGACTTGCAGGCGCATTATCCGATCGTCTTTCGCAAGACGCCCGACGGCACGGGTTTCGAGCCGGTAGTGCTGTTTGGTTTTCAGGAACGGGAAAACCTGTTCCTCGGTCCGAACGGCTGGGACGCAAGCTATGTGCCGCTAGCAATTGAGCGTCAACCCTTCCTGATCGGCATCACCAACGGCGAACCGATGGTGCACATTGACCTGGCCAGCCCGCGCGTGAGCGCGGCCGATGGCGAAGCAATTTTCCTGGCCCATGGCGGCAATACGGAGTTCCTGGAACAAATCAATTCCATCTTGCTGGGCATTTACCAGGGCGTGCAGGCAACGGCGCCCTTTATCACCGCCTTGCTCGAGCATGCCTTGCTCGAATCATTCGTTGTCGACATCGAACTTGACGATGGATCGCAAAACCGGCTGGCCGGCTTCTACACGATCAATGAAGACAAGCTGGGCGCACTTCCCGGCGACGCCGTCGCGCGCTTGCACCAGGCCGGCTACCTGCAAGCCATTTACATGGTGCTCGCATCGATGTCGAATTTCCGCGCGCTCATCGCGCGCAAGAACCGCCATGCGTGAGCTGCATGGCGTCGATGCGCATTCGCTCAGCGAACAATTGCTGCAGTCGACGGAACCGGTCGTGCTGCGCGGCCTGGTCGCCGCCTGGCCGGCGGTGCGGGCCGGCCTGGCGTCGGAGCACGGCGCCGAGCAATATGTGCGCCGCTTCT
Source organism: Massilia sp. TSP1-1-2 (assembly GCF_049896185.1). Lineage (NCBI taxonomy): Bacteria > Pseudomonadati > Pseudomonadota > Betaproteobacteria > Burkholderiales > Oxalobacteraceae > Massilia > Massilia sp. TSP1-1-2. Next base: position 82,666 of record NZ_JAFCTU010000006.1, on the reverse strand, counting down.
ACCGCGACGCCACCGTGGTCGCGTTCCTGGGTGCACCGGATATCGATGGCCGCTTTTTCTACAACGAGGACTTGAGCGGCTTTAATTTCGCCCCGATCCGGGCCCGGCTCGACGCCATCCTCGATGAAATAACCGCCCACCGCAACGACGACAAGCCGCCCTCGGTCTATGTCGGCTCGACCACTATCGACACCTGCCTGCCAGGGTTTCGCGATGAAAACGACGTCACGCTGGGCCAGCGCGATGCGCTCGCCAGCATCTGGATCGGCAACCAGACGCGCATTGCCGCCCACTACGACTTGCCCGACAACCTGGCTTGCATCGTCGCCGGCCACCGGCGCTTTACGCTGTTCCCGCCAGACCAGTTAACTAATCTGTACATCGGCCCGCTCGACTTTACGCCCGCCGGACAAGCCATCAGCCTGGTCGACTTCAAAAAGCCGGACCTGCATCGTTTCCCGAAGTTCGCCGACGCCATCGAGCACGCGCAGGTCGCCGAACTCGGTCCCGGCGACGCTATTTTTATTCCGAGCATGTGGTGGCACCACGTCGAGGCGCAAGACAACTTCAACGTGCTGGTCAACTATTGGTGGCGCCAGTCGCCCGACTACATGGATACGCCCACCAATACGCTGATGATGGCCTTGATGAGCATGCGCGACTTGCCGCGCGAACAGCGCGCAGCGTGGCAGGAAATTTTTCGCCATTACGTATTTGAAGCCGACGCGGCCACCTCCGCCCATATCGGCAAAGACGCGCAGCGCGTGCTGGCGCCACTGAACGAAGACACTGCCCGGATGTTGCGCGCGCAGTTGATCAAGAAAATGAATCGTTGAAGGAGACTGCAATGCAAGAGCAATCCAGGCCACAACACCGTCCCGTGCGGCGCGTCGTCATCGCCGGCGGGGGCACTGCGGGCTGGATGGTCGCGGCCGGCCTGTCCAAGGTGCTGGGCAAGCTGCTCGATATCAAGCTGATCGAGTCTGACGAGATCGGCACCGTGGGCGTGGGCGAAGCAACCATTCCCACCTTGATGAACTTCCACAGCTTGCTGGAAATTAACGAACAGGAATTCATGGCCGCCACCCAGGCGACCTTTAAACTGGGCATCAGTTTTGAAAACTGGCGCAACTGCAAGGAAGACTATATCCATTCCTTCGGCCTGACCGGCACCGATCACTGGACTGCGGGTTTCCAGCACTTCTGGATGAAAGGTCGCGAACGGGGGCTGGCAGGCGACTATGGCGACTACTGCCTGGAACTGAAAGCGTCGCAGGCGAACCGCTTTGCGCACTTGCCGCGCAATGGCATGAATTACGCGTACCACCTGGATGCGAGCCGCTACGCGCGTTACCTTCGCACATTTTCCGAGCCGTTCGGCGTGCAGCGCATTGAAGGCAAGATTGCCAAGGTCAACACCGATGCGCTGAGCGGCGACATCACCTCGCTGCTGCTCGCCTCGGGCGCGCTGATCGAAGGCGACCTGTTCATCGATTGCACGGGTTTCCGGGCGCTGCTACTGGGCGAGGCCATGAAGGAAGCATACGAGGACTGGTCGCACTGGCTGTTTTGCGACAGCGCCATTGCCGTGCAGACCGAATCGGTGGGCCCGGCCATACCGCTGACGCGTTCGATCGCCCATGATGCCGGCTGGCAGTGGCGCATTCCGCTGCAACACCGCGTGGGCAATGGCATCGTGTTTTCGCGCCGCTACACGGACGACGACACGGCCCGCGCAACGTTACTGGGCAATATTGAAGGCATGGCATTGACTGAGCCGCGCGTGATCCGCTTTACGCCGGGACAACGGCGCAAGACCTGGCGCGGCAATTGCGTGGGCATTGGTCTTGCCAGCGGCTTTCTGGAGCCGATCGAATCGACCAGCATTCACCTGATCCAGCGCGGCATTATTCGCCTGCTGCAAATGTTCCCGACCGATGGCATTCGCCAGAGCGACGTGGACGAATACAATTTCCAGACCAGCAGTGAAATCCGGCACATCCGCGACTTCATCATCCTGCACTATCACGTCACGAACCGGCGCGACACGCCGTTCTGGCGCGACGCGGCCGGCATGGACATTCCTGCTTCGCTGCGCCACCGCATCGAGCTGTTCCGCGAAACGGGGCGGGTATTTCGCATTCCCAACGAATTATTTGCGGAAAACTCCTGGATCCAGGTCATGCTGGGGCAGGGCATCATGCCGCAGCAGCACCATCAAACGGCCGACTTGATGGGCGACGAAGAACTCGGGCAATTTCTGGGCGCGATACGCGACGGCATCAACAGGACGGTGGCGCAATTGCCACCGCATCAATCGTACATGGAGACTTACTGCGGAGCGCGCCCTTAAGCCGCGCTGTGCGGGACGCGCACCAGGAAGGTGCCGCCGTGCCCCATGCCGTCGCTGGCGGCGCTGACGGAGCCGCCATGCGCTTCCAGCAAGCTTTTGACCAGCGCCAGGCCCAGGCCCAGGCCGCTGCTGCCGCGCTGCGTGCTCTGTTCTGCCTGGACGTACAGGTCGAACAGGCGCGGAATCAATTCCTTGGTGATGCCGATGCCATTGTCGGTAATGCTCAGTTCGACCATGCCGGCGCTGCGCGTCAGCGCCACCGTGATGGCGCCCCCATCGGGCGTATACCGGATCGCGTTCGCCAGCAGGTTGCCCGTCACTTGCACTAGGCGCACCGCTTCGCCCGATACCATGCAGGCGTGATCGGGCAAGGCGACGTCGAGCGTGTGGTGCTTGGCTGCGGCCCCCGCCGTATGCTGTTCAATGGCGTACTGGACCACCTCGCGCATGTCGACCGGCGACTTTTTCAGCAGCACCGTGCCGCGGCTGATGCGCGACACGTCAAGCAAGTCTTCCACCATGCGCGTCATGTGCGTGACCTGGCGCGAAATCAATTGGGCCAGCTGGGCCTGGCGCTCGGGCGGCACCGACGGCGTCTCCAGCATCTGGGCCGCCATGCCGACCGCCGACAGCGGACCGCGCAGCTCGTGGCTCAGGATGGCCAGAAATTCATCCTTGCGCAAGTCGGCCAGTTCCAGCGTGGCCGCTTTTTCATCCAGGCTGGCATTTAGCGCCAAGACCGTGCTGTTGGACGTTTCCAGCGTTTCGGTGAGCAAGACCAGTTCTTCCTGCTTTTCCTGCAACGCTTCCACGGTGCTGGTCAGTTCCTTGTTCTGGTCCTGGACTCCCGACAACACCACGTGGCCGGGCAGCTGCGCTAGTTGCCGGCTAAACGCTTCAATCACGGCCGGCGTAAGCAAGGCGCCGTCCTGCGGCAGCGGCACCTGCAGCACGATCGTAGTGCCGCCTTCTGCATCGGTGCTGATGTCGTATTGGTCGATCAGACGCCGCACGCCGGCGGTGTCGTCCTCGCTGCGGCGGCGCGCGCCCGGTTCCTTGATCGACACCACCAGCAACTGCGGCAGTAGCGCGTCTTCCACGGCGAACGCGACACTGCCCGCTCCGGAATCGTTGATGATGTTGCGGGCCAGTTCAGACACGGCCGTCGAGATGCGCGCCTGGTCGCGCGGCAGCAGGCCGGCCAGCGACGCGATCTGCCGCGCGCGCTGGCGCGCTGCGACAACCTCCAGTTCGGCTTTCACGGCAACAGTCAGGATCGAATGGGGCATGCTCTACAATTTCACTTAAATAATTCTCGGGAATATACAGGCAATTTCGTTTCCCAGAAGTAAAGTATTGTAACGCGACTAGGTAAGCTCCTGCAGCTGCGCGGCCAGTGCGCGCAGCTGGCCGCCGAGGCTGGCGTCGACAGCCGGCCAGGCGGCGGCCGCAGTATCGAGTGCGAGCGCGATTTCGTTGGCGCGCTCGGCCATAAACAGGGTGCCCGCATGGCGTTGCGGCAAGGCCAGCGCGGAGCGGGGCAAGTGAAAGTTCATGCCCGCGCACACAGTGCCTTGGTCATCGGCCGGCAGCGTGGTCAGGGCGACTGCCAGTGAATTGATCACATGCATCAGGCCGACGGCGCCGTCGATATCCACCCGGCGTCGCGCGGCCGTGCCGCGTTCCATGCCGGTGCCGCTGGCCAGCAGGCGCAGCATCAGGCCATACACGGCGTTCGCCAGGTCGAGCACGCGCGCCGCCTCTAGCGCCTCGACATGCGTGGTGCCGCAAGGATCAATTGGCGCCAGCATGACAGGGTCGCTGGCCAGCGCGCGGTGCGGCACGAAGCCGGGGTCCTCGCGCAGGAAGGCATCGTATTGCTCGCCCATGGCCGAAAAGCGCGCGAAGTGCGATTCGGCGGCGTCCGGCCGCCGGCTTTCCCGGCCGCCTTCACCTTGCTCGATGATCACCTCGATGGCCTTGCGCGCGCTGGCCAGGTCGGTGACGGCGAACAGGCCGTCCAGGTCCATCAGGTCGCGCCCGAGCTGTGCTTCCGGGTTGCCGATAAACAGGATTGCCTCACCCATGCTTGCCGATAATTGCTCAAAGCCTTGCTCGATGCCGCGGTACAAGTGGCCGACGGTATCGTAGTCTTCGGCGGTGGGCGTGAGCGTGGAGGTGGGGCTGCGCCGTTCATAGTCCAGGGGCGATTCAAAGCCGCGCGCCTGCGCCATTTCCATGCCTTCGGGACGCTCCAGGTAAATAAAATGCGCCAGCGTATCGCGCGTTAACGGCGCCAGCCGCACCACCAGGCTGGACGGATGGTAGCCGGGCGGCACCGGGAAATTCTGGCGCCGGAAGTGGGGCGGCGAGCCTATGCTCATGAGCATGTTGTTGACCATCGCCAAGTGCACCATTTCTTCCATGGCAACGCCGCGTATTTGCTTGCGCCAGCGTTCGATGCTGGCCAATTGCTCGGGCGTGACGCCTTCGTCGACGGTTCGCTTGAGCGACCAGCCGGCGTACAGGTAAGTGCACATCAGGCCGTGCTCGATTTCCGCCGCTTCGGTCAGCAGGTAAATGAGCTGTTCACGGTCGTTGACCCGCACATCATGCTGGTCGGTATTGAATGGCTTTTCCATGGGCGAAGTATACCTGATCTAACAGCGCTGATCTGCCAGCGCGCTTAGTCGTTCTCCTACTCCGATTCGCGACAAACGCCGACGTAGAAGGCAGCAAGCGCCGTGCATACTCATCAAAAAACATTGGGGACTCATCTGTCGCCTTTCTTCTGGAGCGTTATCAATGTTAAATCCAATGTTCGATGCCTGGGCCAGCCTGTGCTCCGTCAACCCTTTTGCGTGGGATTGCGGCCAGCTTGATGTCGCTGTCGCACCAAGCCGCGCCAGGGCGGCCAAGTTGCCGCCTTCGCTGATCGCGCAACGCCTCGTCACGGACGCCGGCTCGCTGGACTATAAATTGTATGTGCCGGCCAGCTATACGGGGCGTCCTGCGGCCTTGCTGGTAATGCTGCACGGTTGCAGCCAGGACGGCGCCGATTTTGCGCGCGGCACCGGCATGAACGAGCTTGCCGAACAGTACCAGTGCCTGGTGGCGTATCCGGAACAGTCGTCTTCCAGCAACGGCGGCAAATGCTGGAACTGGTTCGAGGCTGCCCACCACCACCGCGGCGGCGGCGAACCTGCCCTGATCGCCGGCGTTGCGAACAAGGTGATGGACGAGTACGTGATTGACCCCGCCAAAGTCTTCATCGCCGGTTTGTCGGCCGGCGGCGCCATGGCCGTGGTACTGGGCAGAACGTATCCGGACCTGTTTTGCGCGGTTGGCTGCCACTCGGGCCTGGCGCACGGGTGCGCAGTTGGCACCGGCCAAGCCATGCAGGCAATGCAATACGGCGAAGCGGCCGGCGCCGCGCCGCTGGCGGGCGCCTTGCCGCTGATTGTGTTCCATGGCGACATGGACAGCACCGTCCATCCACGTAACGGCGATGGCGTCATTGCACAGTCGGTCGATCTGAGCCGGTTGCGGCCGGGCACGGTGCAGACGGGCCAAGCCACCGGGCGCAGCTTTACGCGGACGATTCACCGCGGCCCCTCGGGCGCCGTGATGGCGGAACACTGGACCGTGCACGGCAGCGGCCACGCATGGTCGGGCGGCAGGCGCCAGGGCAGTTACACGGACGCCAGCGGACCGGATGCGAGTGGCGAAATGATGCGTTTTTTCATGGAGGTGAGTGACCAGCGGAAATAGAGTTTTCCTTGGATTACGCTGTCAAGGCGCCAACCTGCAGGCAATTCCGGCTGAATGCGGCGCTCGCGCCGCTGGACGCAGGTTTTGTCTGTCGCTTCATCCCAAAAAAAAGGGCTAGTTTCAATAGAACATTGCTTGCAAGCATAATGATTGACATTCAAAATGTCTGCTCACAAACAAGGAGCAGTCACATGGATGTCATAGCAGAATCAAACGAAGTTCTCGATTCAAAGTTACTGCTGACTGCTTTGGTAGCGTTGCGCCGAGGTGACTTTTCCGTGCGGCTGCCTTCCGACTTGACGGGCATGAACGGCAAGATCGCCGATACCCTCAACGACATTATTGAAAACAGCGACAAGATCGCGGAGGAAATTGTCAGCGTGAGCCGCGTGGTCGGCCATGACGGCCGCCTGCTGCAGCGCGCAGCCTCGCCCACCGTGGGCGGCGGCTGGGCCACGATCATCAATTCGGTCAATGCCTTGATCGACGACCTGGTGCGCCCGACCACTGAAATGGCGCGCGTCATTGGCGCCGTGGCAAAAGGCGACCTGTCGCAAAACATGGCGCTGGAAGTGGACGGGCGCCCCTTGCGCGGTCAGTTCCTGCGCGCCGCATCGACCGCGAACACGATGGTGGACCAGCTGTCTTCTTTCGCCTCGGAAGTCACGCGCGTGGCGCGCGAGGTGGGTACCGAAGGTAAATTGGGCGGCCAGGCCAATGTGCCGGGCGTTGCCGGTACCTGGAAAGACTTGACCGACTCGGTCAACTCGATGGCCGGTAACCTCACTTCCCAGGTGCGCAATATTGCGGAAGTCACGACCGCGGTGGCCAACGGCGACTTGTCCAAAAAAATCACGGTCGACGTGCGTGGCGAAATCTTGCAGCTGAAAGACACGATCAACACCATGGTGGACCAGCTGCGCTCGTTCGCCTCGGAAGTGACGCGCGTGGCGCGCGAGGTCGGCACCGAAGGCAAACTGGGCGGCCAAGCTTACGTGCCCGGCGTGGGCGGCACCTGGAAGGATTTGACCGACAACGTGAACTTCATGGCGTCCAACCTGACGGGCCAGGTGCGTAACATTGCCGAAGTGACGACCGCGGTGGCGAATGGCGACTTGTCCAAAAAGATCGCCGCCGACGCCAAGGGTGAAATCTTGCAGTTGAAGGACACCATCAACGTGATGGTGGACCAGCTGTCCTCGTTCGCCTCGGAAGTGACGCGTGTGGCGCGCGAAGTGGGTACCGAAGGCAAGCTGGGCGGCCAGGCGCAGGTGAAGGGCGTGGGCGGCACCTGGAAAGACTTGACCGACTCGGTGAACTCCATGGCCGGTAACCTGACCGGCCAGGTGCGCAATATTGCCGAGGTGACGACGGCGGTGGCGAACGGCAACCTGTCGAAGAAAATCACCGCAGACGCCAAGGGCGAAATTCTCGAGCTCAAAAATACGATTAACGTGATGGTGGATCAATTGTCTTCCTTTGCGTCCGAGGTCACCCGGGTGGCGCGCGAAGTCGGTACCGAAGGAAAACTCGGCGGCCAGGCGCAGGTGAAGGGCGTGGGCGGTACCTGGAAAGACTTGACCGAAAACGTCAACTCGATGGCCGGTAACCTGACGCGCCAGGTGCGTAACATCGCGGAGGTGACGACGGCGGTGGCAAACGGCAACCTCTCGAAGAAAATCACGGCGGACGCCAAGGGCGAGATCCTGGAGCTGAAAGACACGATTAACGTGATGGTGGATCAATTGTCTTCGTTCGCCTCGGAAGTCACGCGCGTGGCGCGCGAAGTGGGCACCGAAGGCAAACTGGGCGGCCAGGCGCACGTGCCCGGCGTGGCCGGTACCTGGAAAGACTTGACCGACTCGGTCAACTCGATGGCGGGTAACTTGACGGGCCAGGTGCGTAACATTGCCGAGGTGACGACGGCGGTGGCGAACGGCGACTTGTCGAAAAAAATCGCGGCCGACGCCCAGGGCGAAATCTTGCAGCTGAAAGACACGATCAACGTGATGGTGGATCAATTGTCTTCCTTCGCCTCGGAAGTCACGCGGGTGGCGCGCGAGGTCGGTACCGAAGGCAAGCTGGGCGGCCAGGCAAACGTGCCGGGCGTTGCGGGTACCTGGAAAGACTTGACCGACTCGGTGAACTCGATGGCGGGTAACTTGACGGGGCAGGTGCGCAACATCGCCGAGGTGACCACGGCGGTGGCGAACGGCGACTTGTCCAAAAAAATTGCGGCCGACGCCCAGGGCGAGATTTTGCAGTTGAAAGACACGATCAACGTGATGGTGGACCAATTGTCTTCGTTCGCATCCGAAGTGACGCGCGTTGCGCGCGAGGTGGGTACCGAAGGCAAGCTGGGCGGCCAGGCGCAGGTAAAGGGCGTGGCCGGTACCTGGAAAGACTTGACCGACAACGTGAACTTCATGGCCTCGAACTTGACGGGCCAGGTGCGCAATATCGCGGAAGTAACCACCGCAGTGGCCAACGGCGAGCTGTCCAAAACCATCACGGCGGATGCAAAAGGCGAAATTCTCGAGCTCAAGAATACGATTAACGTGATGGTGGACCAGCTCAATTCCTTCGCCTCGGAAGTGACGCGCGTGGCGCGCGAGGTGGGTACCGAAGGCAAGCTGGGCGGCCAGGCCAATGTGCCCGGCGTGGCAGGCACCTGGAAAGACTTGACCGACTCGGTGAATTCGATGGCCGGTAACCTGACCGGCCAGGTGCGCAATATTGCGGACGTGACGACGGCGGTGGCAACGGGCGACTTGTCCAAAAAAATCACGGCAGACGCCAAGGGCGAGATCCTGGAACTGAAAGACACCATCAACGTGATGGTGGACCAGCTCTCCTCGTTCGCCTCGGAAGTGACGCGCGTGGCGCGCGAAGTGGGCACCGAAGGAAAACTCGGCGGCCAGGCGCAGGTGAAGGGCGTGGCCGGCACCTGGAAAGACTTGACCGACAACGTGAACTTCATGGCCTCCAACCTTACCGGCCAGGTGCGCAACATCGCCGAGGTGACCACGGCGGTGGCGAACGGCGACTTGTCCAAGAAGATCACCGCCGACGTCAAGGGCGAGATCCTGGAAATGAAAGACACCATCAACGTGATGGTGGACCAATTATCCTCCTTTGCCTCGGAAGTGACGCGCGTGGCGCGCGAGGTCGGCACCGAGGGTAAATTGGGCGGGCAGGCCAACGTGCCGGGCGTTGCAGGTACCTGGAAAGACTTGACCGACTCGGTCAACTCGATGGCCGGTAACCTGACCTCGCAGGTGCGTAACATTGCAGACGTGACGACTGCGGTGGCGAACGGCGACTTGTCCAAGAAGATCACGGTGGACGTGCGCGGCGAGATCTTGCAGCTGAAAGACACCATCAACACCATGGTCGACCAATTGCGCTCGTTTGCCTCGGAAGTGACGCGCGTAGCGCGTGAAGTCGGTACCGAAGGGCGCCTGGGCGGCCAGGCCAATGTGCCGGGCGCCTCGGGCACCTGGAAAGACTTGACCGACAACGTGAACTTCATGGCGTCCAATCTCACCGGCCAGGTGCGTAACATCGCTGAAGTGACCACCGCGGTGGCAAACGGCGACTTGTCCAAGAAGATCACCGTGGACGTCAAGGGCGAGATCCTCGAACTGAAAGACACCATCAACGTGATGGTCGATCAACTGTCCTCCTTTGCGTCGGAAGTGACGCGCGTGGCGCGCGAAGTGGGCACCGAAGGAAAACTCGGCGGCCAGGCGCAGGTGAAGGGCGTGGGCGGCACCTGGAAAGACTTGACCGAGAACGTGAACTTCATGGCCGCCAACCTGACGGCGCAGGTGCGCGGTATCGCCGGCGTGGTGACCGCCGTGGCAAAAGGCGACATGAAGAAAAAGCTGACGGTCGCGGCGCAAGGCGAGATCGCATCGCTGGCCAACACCATCAATGAAATGACCGATACGCTGGCCGTGTTTGCCGACCAGGTGACGGGCGTGGCGCGCGACGTGGGCGTGGAAGGAAAGCTGGGCGGCCAGGCATCGGTGCCGGGCGCCTCGGGCACGTGGAAAGACTTGACCGAAAACGTGAACCAGCTGGCGGCGAACTTGACGACCCAGGTGCGCGCGATTGCCGAAGTGGCCACGGCGGTGACGCGCGGCGACTTGTCGCGCTCGATCCAGGTCGAAGCGCGCGGCGAAGTGTCCGACCTGAAGGACAACATCAACGAGATGATCCGCAACCTGAAAGAGACCACGCAAAAGAACGCCGAGCAGGATTGGCTCAAGACCAACCTGGCGCGCTTTACGCGCCTGTTGCAAGGCCAGCGCGACATCGAGGAAGTGACCAAGCTGATTCTCTCGGAGCTTGCGCCGCTGGTCTCGGCCCACCATGGCGTGTTCTTCATGATGGACGCCCATGACCTCAAGCCGCGCCTGAAAATGATCGCCAGCTACGGCTACCGGTCCGACCGCGAGCTGCCTACCTCGTTTGCTCCCGGCGAAGGGCTGGTTGGCCAGTGCGCCATTGAAAAGCAGCGCATGTGGCTGACCAACGTGCCGCGCGATTATGTCGTGGTGTCGTCGGGCCTCGGTTCCGCGCCGCCCACCAACATCGTGGTGTTGCCGATCCTGTTCGAGCAGGAAGTCAAGGCCGTCATCGAGATCGCCTCGCTCGACCGCTTCACGCAAACCCACATGGGCTTTCTGGACCAGTTGATGGGTTCGATTGGCGCGGTGTTGAATACGATCGAGGCCAACAGCCGCACCGAGTCGCTGCTGACGCAGTCGCAGTCGCTGGCGCAAGAACTGCAGCAGACCAACCAGGAGCTGGCCGAAAAGGCGCGCTTGCTGTCGGACCAGAACAGCGAGGTGGAACGCAAGAACCGCGAGGTGGAACAGGCCAAGCTGGCGCTGGAAGACAAGGCCACGCAGCTGGCGCTGTCGTCCAAGTACAAGTCCGAGTTCTTGGCCAATATGTCGCACGAGCTGAGAACGCCCCTGAACAGCCTGTTGATCCTGGCGCAGCAGCTGGGCGACAACCCGAACGGCAACCTGTCCAAGAACCAGGTCGAGTATGCCAAAACCATCCACGGCTCCGGCTCCGACCTGCTCACCCTGATCAACGACATTCTCGACTTGTCCAAGATCGAGTCCGGCACGGTGACGCTGGAAGTGTCGGAGTCGCGTTTCCCGGTGCTGGCCACCTACGTGGAGCGCACCTTCCGCCACATGGCCGAAGCCAAACTGGTCAAGTTCTTCATCGAGATGGATCCGAGCCTGCCGCTGGCAATGATGACCGACACCACGCGCTTGCAGCAGATCCTGAAAAACCTGCTGTCGAACGCGTTCAAGTTCACCGCCAACGGCGAAGTCACGCTGCGCATCGGCATGGTGCAAAGCGGCTGGACCCCGGAACACCCCACGCTCGACCGCGCCGACGCGGTGGTGTCGTTCTCCGTCACCGACACCGGCGTGGGCATTTCGGCCGACAAGCTGCAGCTGATCTTCGAAGCGTTCCAGCAGGCCGACGGTTCGACCGCGCGCCGCTACGGCGGCACCGGCCTTGGCCTGTCGATCTCGCGCGAACTGGCGCGTTTGCTGGGCGGCGAAATCCGGGTCAGCTCGGTGGTCGGCAGCGGCAGTACCTTTACCTTGTTCCTGCCGTATAACCATTCCGGCTTTGGCGCCTACCAGCTGTCCATGGAGCCGGCGCCGCTGCGCCAAATCGCCAACGAGCTGGCGCCCATGCCGATTCCGGGCGTGGTCACGCTGCCGTTCAACGGCACCACGCCGCGCGTGAACCTGCACGATCCGGACTTCGACGACCGCAACCTGGTGTCCTCGGGCGACCAGTCGGTGCTGATCGTCGAGGATGACTCGCGCTTTGCCAACATCGTGCTCTCGCAGGCGCGCGCGCGCGGCCTGAAAGGCATCGTCACCTTCAGCGGTGAATCGGTGCTCACGCTGGCGCGCGACTACCTGCCGATCGCCATCCTGCTCGACCTGGACTTGCCCGGCACCGACGGCTTTACGGTACTCGACCGCTTGAAGCGCGACCCGACCACGCGCCACATTCCCGTGCACGTGATGTCGAGCATGCGCGAGCGCGAAAAGGCGCTGCGTGCCGGCGCCATCTCGTACCTGAACAAGCCGGTCAAGCCGGAGCGCCTGGACGAGGAATTCAGCCAGATCCTGCGCTTCATGAGCCAGACCCGGCGCAGCCTGTTGATCATCGAGGACGACGAAGTGCAGCGGCTCGACATCACCCAGCTGATCGGCGACTCGGACCTGGAACTGGTGGCCGTCGACACCGGCGCCAAGGCGCTGCAAGTACTCAATGAGCGCCGCTTCGACTGCGTGGTGCTGGACCTGTCGCTGCCGGACATGGACGGCTTCACGCTGTTGGACACCATTAGCAAGGACCCGAATTTGCGCGACCTGCCGGTGGTGGTCTACACCGCCGCCGAACTCTCGCGCAAGGAAGTGACCAAGCTGAAACGCTTTGCCAAGACCATCGTGGTCAAGGATGCGCGTTCGCGCGAGCGCCTGCTGGACGAAACGGCGCTGTTCCTGCACCGTTCGCCGGCGCGCCTGCCCGACGAGCAGCGCCGCATGCTCGAGCAGGTGCAGGCTTCCGAGGGCGACCTGGTGGGCCGCAGCGTACTCGTGGTCGATGACGACCTGCGCAACATCTTCGCGCTGACGACCGTGCTCGAACGCTACCAGATGAAGGTGCACTTCGCCGAAAACGGCAAGGACGGCATCAAGATGCTGGAAGAAACCGAGGGCATCGAGATCGTCCTGATGGACATCATGATGCCGGAGATGGACGGCTACGACACGATGCGCGCGATCCGCAAGATCGCCCGCTTCAAGACGCTGCCGATCATCACCTTGACGGCCAAGGCCATGAAGGGCGACCGCGACAAGTGCATCGCCGCCGGCGCATCCGACTACATCACCAAGCCGGTCGACGTGGCGCAACTGCTCTCGCTGATCCGCGTATGGCTCGGTCATTGACAGTGGCCGACGAGGCCAGCGTCGCGCAGCTGGAAACGAGCCTGCTGGTCGAAGGCATGTACCGGCGCTACGGTGTGGACTTTCGGGGCTTCGAACCGGTGGCCCTGGAGCGCAGGATCGACGCGTTCGTGGCGCACGCCGGCGTTGACAGCATCTCGGCCTTGCAGGGCAGGGTGCTGCACGATGTCGGCTTTGCCAGGGAAACGATGCGCCACCTGAGCCAGGGCGCCAGTGGTTTTTTCACGGGGCCGCAGTGCTTCATGGCGATGCGCTGCGCGGCCTTGCCGGTGCTGCGTTCAGCGTCCTGGCCGGTGGTGTGGCTGGCAGAATGCGCGGACCCTGGCCTGGTGCTGCAGCTGGCCGTCATGCTCGAGGAAGAAGGCTTGCTCGGCAAGACGCAGCTGTTTGTCACCAGCGCCAATGACGACGTGCTGGGCGAGGTGGCGGCTCTTGCCGTCACCGGCGCGAGCATGCTTGAGCGCGACGAGCGCCATTTGAAAGGGGGCGGGCGCCATTCGCTGCTGGCGTACTGCGAGCGCGTGGGCGAGCACTACAAGCTGCGCGCGGATTTGCGCCAGAACATCGTGTGGGGCCAGTACGACCTGGCGAGCGACGCCTCCTTCAATGAGTTCCACCTGATCGTGTGCCAGCGTCCGCTCAAGGATTTCGACGTGCCGCTGCAGCGGCGTGCGCTCGGCCTGTTCAGCGAAAGCCTGTGCAACTTCGGCATCTTGCAGGTGGAGCCGCCCAGCGACTTGCTGGGCACGGAGTTCGCCAAGGACTTCAGTTGCGTGCTCGGCGAGCAAGGGGTGTACCGGCGCCTTCCATAGTGGGACAATACGGCATCCTGTCAGGGGCGACTACATGAAAGCGACCACATGAAATTCTTGAAAGTTCCGTTCGCGGAAAAAGACGAAGCAAAATCCCTGGGCGCGCGCTGGAACCAGGACCGCAAGGCCTGGTACGTGCCCGACGGCGTGGCCGACGCACCCTTTGCGCGCTGGCTCACGGCGGGAGGCGAGGCGCCGCCCGTGAAAGAAAAGGCGGCCAAGCTTGACACCTATTCGGGCAAACCCGTCGTCGGCAAGCAATACTTTGAACTGGAGCATGGCTGCAATCCCTTCAGCGCCTGCGCCCAGTGCGCGCCGGTGCTGGCCAAGGCCGGCTGGAGCGCGGCCAATGATGCCGTGCGGACCATGCTGGCGGCCATGCCGGCCAGATGAGCGCGCCCGAGTGCAACCGCACCATGGAACAGGCGCGGCGCGACTTTGCGCTCGGGCGCCTGAGCGGCGCGATGCTGCTGCGCGTGCCGATGACCGCAGGCCACTGGAACGTGCGGCTGGTGGGCGCCAAGGGCGACGCCGGCATGCTGCTTGAGGTCAAGAACCTCGCGCCACAGGTGTTTGCCAGCCTGGACCAGGCGGTCCAGGCGCTCGAGCAGATCGGCTTTGCCTTCACCCAGCTCAAGGTACAGTAAGGGGGCAGCAAGGGTGCAGCAAGCCTATTTGGCCAGGTGCTTGCCCAGGAAAGCTTCCAGCCGTTCGTAGAATTCCTGCTGGCGCTTGGCGTCGTAAAAGCCATGGCCCTCATCCTTTTCCAGGATCCACTCCGGCGGACGGCCAGCCTTGATGAGCGCCTCGCGCATCATCAATGCCTGGTTCAGTTCAGTGACCTTGTCATTGCCGCCGTGGACCAGCAAGACTGGCACGGTAATGTTGGCAGCGAGCGTTGCGGGCGACTGCTGGCGCAGCTGCGCTTCGTCACTACCCATTACCTTGGCCAGGTAGTTCTTGGCTTGCTTGTCACCGATCAAGCGGTCCGTTGTATAAGCGTGGGGCAAGTAGTAGATGCCCGAGTAACCGACCGCGCATTTGAACATGGCAGGTGCGCGGACCGGCAGCATCAGCGCCGCGTAGCCGCCGAAGCTGGCGCCGAACACGCATACCCGACTGGCGTCGATCTCGCTTTGGGCGCCGGCCCATTTCACGCCGTCGATCAGATCGTCCATCATCTTGCCGCCCCATTCTTTGTGGCCGGCCGCTTCGAAGCGCTTGCCGCGCCCGCCCGAGCCGCGGAAATTGACTTGCAGTACTGCGTAGCCTCGGCTGGCCAGAAATTGCGCGTCGGTATCGAAGTACCAGTCGTCGGCAATGCCGATCGGTCCCCCATGGGGCAGCAGCACCATCGGCAATTTGCCCTTGCCCGGATTGGCCGGCAGCGTGATGAAACCGGACACCGGCAGGCCGTCGCGGGCGGTGAAGGTGAACGGGCGCCGCTCGGCCATCTGGGCGGGATCGATTTTCTCCATGTTGGAAAACAATGCGTCCGCTTGCGCCGTCTTTTTGTCGTACAGATAGTAGGTGCCGGGATCGCGGTCGCTGCGCACGCTAAAGAGCAAATGCTGGCCGTCGTCGCTGAAATTAATGAAGGAAACGTAGGCGTTGGGAAAAGCGGCACTGAGTGTCTTGTGCAGCACGGCGTCGGGCAGCTTGTCGTCGAGGTAGGGCGCGCGCGGAATGCCCACGGCCGACGAGTAGGCGAACGGCACGCTGGGCCTGGCGGTGTATTCAAAACGGTCGATATTGCCTAGCGGATCGCTGGCAATCGGGGTGCGCGCTCCGCTTGCCATGTCTTCGCGCAAGATGCTGTATGGCCCGCCATTTTGGGCCTGGCTGACGTACACCGCCTTGTCGTCCGGCGTGAACGCGAACGGGTGGTAGCGTGAACCTGGCGTCTCAAAGCTGACCGGGCGCCATTGGCTGCTGCCGTCGTCGAGGCGGAACAGCACCGCCTGGTTGTTCTCGTTTACGCCCGAGGCAAAACGCGGCTTGCCATCATGCTGGACTTCAAAATCAAGATCCTCCGCCGGTATGTCAGCAAGCAATTTTCGGGCCGAGGTCACGGAATCGATGTCGTACAGCATGCTGCGCTTGCTATCCCAATAATGGCTGCCCAGCAGCACATGGCCATCGCGCTGCTCCGGGATGTGGGTTACATGCGCATAGCCATAATCGTCGCCATAGCGGTCGCCCTTGCTCGACTGCCTGAATCCTTTATAGCCGAATAGATATTGCTGTTGCGTGCCGTCGAGATTAACGGCAACGACCTCACCGGTTGCAACCGGTTTTTCGCGCAGGCCGATTTCCCGGCCCTTCTTGACGGCCAGCCGCTTGTTGGTAAGCCAGAGAAAATCCGCGGGGATTTCGAAAGCGGGCAAGCCGATCGAGCTGACGTGTTTCAGTTCAGGTACGGTGTAGACCGACAGCGTCGGAATCATCCTGCCATTGCGTTCCATCCTGACATTGATGGCGACATGCTTGCCATCGGGCGCAAGGCGGGCCTGGCTGTAAGTGGCGGCCTCAGTAAAATTCTGCACGGGGACGAGCGCGTCGGCCGCAGCCGCGTCTAAGACCGCGAGCGACAGCAGACAGGGGATAAGGCAAGATCTCATGGTTAGGTTATCAAAAAAGTAATTAACCGATGGTAACATTGTTTATTGGCGATGATCGAGATTTTGTTTTGGCATGGTTTTCTTTTTGCAACAATTTGTACTCCACGATCTGCAGGCGACAAGAATTATCCAAATTTACATATTATTGATATGATAAGTTTATACATGAGCTCGCTTCACTTGTAAAAGAGTTACCAATGAACCGTTACTTGAAGGCAGCGTTCCTGACTGTTTGCCCCGGGTGAGGATTTAGTAGTGGCGCCGCCGGGCGACCTTGTCCCATACCCGCGAGACCCAGCTTGGCTGCCATGAAACGCCCGCGCTTTTTTCGTGCGGGGAGCGGGAATCGAACTGCTCGTTCTGGGCGCTCGGCTGGATCGCCACTACGCCCGGCCCGCTGATCGGGATCGTCACGCCCAGTTCGGGCATTTCCTTTTCTACCGTGCAGTTGCACCCGATCAGGTCGAGCGTGCGCGAGAAGCGCTGCGCCGTCACGTGGTCCAGCCGGCGCTTGAGCACCGCCTTGGGCATGGCCAGCACCTCGCGCACTTCTTCGGGCGAGCGCTTGAACAGCGGCACCAGCTTGGCCACGATTGCTTCGCGGTCGACATTTTTCTGGATGCTGTCGAGCGTGATGCTGAACGTCGCCGGGCGGTGCACCTTGTCGGCCTGCTCGTCCAGCACGGTCAGCGCGAGCGCACCCGCCCGGCGCAGCAGGAAGGGAATGACTTCCACGTTGCGCGCGACAATCTGTATGGCGCCGGCGTCGCCGGTGAACCCTTCCATCAGCGGTACGTGGCCCCACGGACACACCGGGCTGCCTTCGGCGTTGTCGTAAATGCCAGTCGACGGGCACGGAAAACGGGCCGTGAGTGCATCGTGGAACTGAATCAGCCGGGGCGACGGCGCCAGCCCTGCTGACTCGCGCAGCAAGTTGTCCGCAAATCCATAGGCATCATGGTTGTACGGGGGCACCGTGGGCACGACAATTTTTAATATATAGTTCATAAGAAACTAATGTTAGCGCGAAGAAACCTCAATTGTATTTCATTTGAGCATGGACTTCGGCAAATTCGTGGAGTGTGTGGTTTTGTCGGTGTTACCATTTCGCTCGTTGTACAAATTATCTTATGTGAGCAATCAAGCATGTTCAAGCACATCGTTTGCATCCTCGCCGCGCTGGCGGCAGCAGGCACGGCCACCGCCGGCAACGACCAATTGCGTATGATCGCGCCGCTCAACCATGCCATGCCGCTGGCCAGTTTCAAAAGCGACAAGCTGAGCGGGGGTATTTTGAAGGACCTGGGCGAGGCCATCGCACGCCGCCTCGGCCGCAGCATCATCTTTATTAGTGTAGCAGGCGACCAGGTCGGCGCCGCACTTTCGGACGGCAAGGCCGACGGTGTCTGTTATGTGCGGCCGTTCTGGATCGACGGCGATTTTGACTGGAGCGCTCCGCTGCTGCCCGATACCGAAGTCGTCGCTTCCCACCCCGACATGCCGGTGCTGCGTTCGCTGTTGGACTTGCGCGACCGTCCGGTAGGCACCGTCACCGGCTACCGCTACCCGCGCGTCGAGCAAGTGCTCGGTTTGCGTTTTCTGCGCAGCGATTCGCCCACCATGGAAGAGAACCTGCACAAGCTCATGCTGGGCCACGCGCGTTACACCGTGATCGTGCAGTCTACGCTGGCGTACCATGCAAAGATGAACAAATCCCTGAAGCTGCGACCTGACCTCACGGTTGCTTCCTTTTCGGCGCAATGCGCATTTTCGCGCCGCAGCCACCTGCCGTTCGCCGACGTCGACAAGGCGATCAATGGCCTCATTGCAGACGGCAGCGTGCAGCGGATTCTGGCGAGGTATCGCTAGTGTCGTCGCAACCACCGCCGCCAGCGCCGCCGCCAGCGCCGCTACCGCACGCTGCGCTCGAACACGCGCGCCGCCATGCGCTGCTCTCGCTGCTGTTGTTGATCGCCGTGATCGCACTCGCCTGGGCCGCGTTGGCGCCGCTGGGCGCACGCGAGCGCACTCTCCTGCTCAAGATTGCGCCAGGCACACAGACACGGCGCCAGTCTGGCGACATGACCGGCGCCTTGCCCCCGACAGTGCGCCTGACGCTGGGCGTGCGCGACGTGCTGCACATAAAAAACAATGACACGGCCCCGCACTTCCTGGGCGCCATCTTGGTCAAGCCGGGGCGAGAAATGCACCTGCCGTTTGAGCAGGCCGGCAGCGAAGAGTTCACCTCAAGCGCGCATCCCGGGGGCAAGCTGACGGTGCTGGTCGAACCCTGGCCCGATCCCGGCACCGCGCGCCTGCGCTGGCGCCTGCGCGCACTGGTGCAGGCTGTCCGCCACTATTAATGGTGCGCCGCCATGCGCGGATTCTGGCATGATGGACGCATGGCCGCTCTTACTTTTCCCCTGTTCCCGCTTGGCACCGTGCTGTTTCCAGACGGCGTGTTGCCGCTGCAAATTTTCGAGGTGCGCTACCTCGACATGATCGGCCGCTGCATCGCCGACGGCACGCCGTTCGGCGTGGTGTTGCTGACCGAGGGCGGCGAGGTGCGCACGCCCGAGGGGCAGGAACGCTTCCTGCCAACGGGCACCCTGGCCTCGGTCCAGGACACCACCGCGTCCGCGCCGGGCTTGCTGCACGTTAGCTGTCGCGGCGGCGCGCGCTTTCGCATTCTTTCCAGCGAACGGCGCGCCAACGGCCTGTGGATGGCCAACACCGAGCTGGTGGAAGACGACCGCAGCATCCCGATCCCGTCCGAACTGCAAGGCGCCGCCGACGCGCTCGACAAGGTGTTCGCGTCGCTGCACGAAGTACCCGAGCAGCGCTGGCCGGTGCTGCCGCCATTCCGGCTTGACGACTGCGGCTGGGTGGCCAACCGCTGGTGCGACTTGCTGCCCTTGCCCAATCTGCAAAAGCACAGCCTGCTGATGCTCGACAATCCCGTCATCCGCCTCGAACTGATGCATGACATGCTCGACGAGCACGGCCTGATCACCTCGTAAATAGCAAGGCGGCCGTGCCAGCGGCGGCAGGATCGTGCTGCGTCGCTTACTGGCTCGTGGACTTGGTCTCGCTCTCGCCCCCGGCCGTGCCGTTGCCGCCGGCGGCGCCGCTGCCGTAGGCCGAACCGCCCGCATTGATATTGACCGATTTGTCGACCTGAACCGAACCTGCCGCGTCGCCTGCCTGGCGTGCACCGTTCTGCGCTGCGCCGCGTGCGTTGCCCACAGTCGAACGCGCGTAGCCGCCCGTGCTGTCGGCCTGAGCGCGCGCCGCATCGCGCACGGTGCCCGCCGTGCGGCGCCCGCCGCCGGCAAGGTCCGCATTCATGCCGCTTGATGCCGAGCCCGAAAGCGCACCGGAAAGAGTGCCGTTGCCGCCACCCTGGCTGCCCATGCCGCCGCCCATGCTGCCGTCCATACCGCCGCCCATGCCGCCGCCCATACCGCCGCTGCCGCCTAGCATGCCGCCCAGCGATCCGCCAAGGCCGCGGCCGCCGCCGCCCAGTAATTGGGCCTGGGCCGAAGCGGCCATGCCAAAGGATGCGATGAGGGCGATGTGGATGGCGATGTGTTTAATTTTCATGATGTTCTCCTGTAAGCGGTGCAGCCTGTCTGCAACCGTTACAAGGAAAACGAGCGGGCTCGACGGTTTATTCCCTGCGTCCGAAAAAAAAGTTAGCGCAGCGTTTCCGGATCAACCCGGAACGCCTGTCCCACCACCCCATGGCCGCTGTCCGCAGCGCCAGCCTTGACCGCCTGCGCGGCCAGCGCCGCCAGTGCGAGCGCCGAGCGCCCCTGGTCAGGACGCGGCAGCGCGCTCGCCAGCATGGTCGCCACGATGGGGGCGGCGAACGAGGTGCCGCGCACTTGCCGATAGGGCGGCTCGCCCGGCGCGGCGCTGACCATATTGTTGCCTGGCGCGGCGAACATGACTTGCGGCCCGCGCCCCGCTTCGGGCAATACGCGCCCGCGCTTGTCCACCGCGCTCACACCCACCACGCCCGGATAGCTGGCCGGATACAGCGGGGCGGCGGCGGGCCCGTCGTTGCCGACCGCCGCCACCAGCAGGTGGCCGCGCCGCACCATCGCCGCGACCACGCGTTCGAGCGTCCGGTTGGCGGGGCCGACGATGCTCAGGTTGATCACGCCAACCTGTTCCGTGGCCAGCCAGGCCAGCGCGCCGGCGATCTTGTCGGCCGAGCCGCCACTGGCGCTGTCGCAATAAATATCGGCAGCAAACAAGTGCGCCTGCGGCGCCACGCCGCGAAAGCGGGGCGACTGGCCCACCATTAACGCCGCCACGGCAGTGCCGTGGGCAGCGGGGCGCACCACATCGCCGCAGCCCCAGCGCCGGATGCGCGCATCGCGAAACACATCGTGTCGCGTGTCGACGCCGCTGTCGACCAGACCCACGCTGACCGCGCCGAGCGAAGCGCTTGCGGACCCGGACTCGGACCCGGCCTCCGCCGGCGCGGCTGCCGCGTTTGCGCCGCCGCTGCCCATATACAGATGGTTGAAGTCATACGCGCCGTCCGGGTCCAGTGCGCGTAACTGCTCCAGCACGCGCGCGGTATCGGCCTGTTCGGGCACGCCCAGCACCACGATCACTTCGTCCAGGCCGCCCAGGCGCCGCTCGCGCAGCACCGTCAGGCCGGCTGCCTGCGCCGCCGCCAGGCCTGCCGGACCGGGCGACCAGGCCAAAATCTCGCGCCGCACGACGGGCTCGCCGCGCGGGTCGGCTTCGAGCACATCGCGATGTTGTCCGAGCAAGATTTTTACCTGGTCCAGGCGCACGTGCCGCAAGTCGGGCAGGGCGCGCAGCGGACCCGGGCTTGCCGCGGCAATGCCCGGCAGACCGCTGCCCCAGGGCAAACCGGCCTGAGGGTGCGGCAAGGCCAGTGAGGGAAGGCGCAACTGGGCGCTAGCGCGGGAGGCAGTCGCCGCGAGAGTAAGCGCTAACACCAGGCGCCAGGCGCGAGGCGCACGAAACGGGGATTTTGTCTTCATTCGTCGGATGATAGTATAGGGATTGATGGTCTTGTTAATTAAACGAACGGGACTGGGATTAAAATCCCTCGCCCCAACGTTTACCCGCTATCTATGAATGTTTATGACACTTGACGCCACCACCATCCACGCTGACATCGGGGCCTTGCTGCCCCGGCTGCGCCGCTTTGCGCGTTCCATCACCTTCAACACGGAAGATGGCGACGACCTGGTGCAGGTGGCGGTGGAGCGCGCGCTCAAGCGCAGCGAACAATGGGAAGCGGGGACGCGCCTGGACAGCTGGCTTTTCCGCATCATGAAAAATGCCTGGATTGACGAAGTGCGCAGCCGGATCCGGCGCGACCAGGTGTTCGCCCCCGAAGAGTCGGGCGAGCATGTGGGCGACAATTCCGCCGAGGCGCACCAGCAGCGCCTGGCGATCCGCAAAGCGATCAGCCTGCTCTCGGACGACCACCGGGTCGTGATCGCCCTGGTGCTGGTGGACGGCATGGCCTACAAGGAAGCGGCCGAGGTCCTGGAAATTCCCATGGGTACCCTGACCAGCAGGCTGGCGCGAGCGCGCGAGGCGCTGCAGGGATTGTTGTCAGATCAAGCGAGGACTGTAGCATGAGATTTACCGAAGAAATCATAATGGCCTACGCCGACGGCGAGCTCGACGACACAACGCGGTTCCAGGTGGAGCTGGCCATGCGCCAGGACCCGGCCCTGGCCGAAAAGATCCGCCAGCACCAGGTGCTGCGGTCGCACGTGTTTGGCGCCTTTGCCGGCACGCTGGCCGAGGAGGTGCCCCAGCGGCTGCAGGCGGCCACGCGCTCGGGCAAGGTGATCCATCTCGACAGCGTGCGCCAGTTGCGCACGCCGCCGCCGCCGCGGCCTGCGCCCGACAAGCACGGCTGGCGCTGGCCCGAATGGGGTGCGCTGGCGGCCACGCTGGTGGTGGGCGTACTGGCCGGGGTGTTTGGTGCGCAAGGCTTGGGCGGTGGCGCGCAGCTGGCCGGGTTGGACGCCGGCAGCGGGGCGCTGAAGGCGCAAGGCCGGCTGGCGCAGGCGCTAACTGCGCAGGCCGGGCCGGTGGCGGCCGATGCGCCGGTACGGGTCGGGCTCAGCTTCGTGGCCAAGGATGGTCATTATTGCCGCAGTTTCATGCTGTCCAACATGGCGGGGCTGGCCTGCCGCAGCGGCGACGAATGGCGCATTCCCGTGATGGCGGGCGCCGCTGCAGTCGCGCCCGGGGCGTACCGGCAAGCCGGGAGCCAATTGCCGCCGGCAGTGCTCGAGGCGATCGATGAACGCATTGCCGGCAAGGCGCTCGATGCGGCGGGCGAGCGCGCGGCGGCGGCGCAGCTCTGGAAGCGCTGAATGGGATAGGCATGCAAAAATAATGCTACAGCGGTGTCGCGAACGCGGATGTTGCAAAGCGTTTTGCCACCAGTTGACTGCACAAACACCACGAAATGTGCAAACCCCACACTGCATCGTCCCCGCGGTTGTGGCCGTTGCACAAGGATTGTGGGAGGATACTTTGCACTGCCAAGGGCAGTAGGGCGGAAAAGGGCTAGCCCGCATTGCGCCATGCGTCTCGACGGCGCTCCCGGGTGATTTCAGCATCACTCCCCCAGCACCGCCCGGTTCCGCCCCGCCTGCTTGGCCCGATACAGCGCCTTGTCCGCCTGCTCGATCAGCGTGCTCCAGCTGAGCGCTTCATCCGGCATCGACGTTGCCACGCCAATACTGATCGTCACCACGCCATGTGGCGACTTGGCATGCGGCAGCGCCAGGCGCGCCAGCTCTTCGCAAATTTCCTGGGCGATCGCCAGCGCGTGCGCGGCATCGGTCGCCGGCGCCAGCAAGGCGAATTCCTCGCCGCCGTAACGGGCCACCAGGTCGCTGGTGCGCCGTCCGTGCGCGGCAATCAGGTCCGCCACGCGGCGCAGGCAACGGTCGCCCGCCTGGTGGCCATAATGGTCGTTATAGGCCTTGAAATGGTCAACGTCGAGCATTGCCAGCGCCAGCGGATAGCCGTTGCGCGCCGCGCGCCGCCATTCGCTCTCAAGCGCGGCATCAAAACCGCGCCGGTTGTTAATGCCGGTCAGGCCGTCGGTGCTCGACAGTTCAGCCAGCTTGGCATTGCTGTCTTCCAGTTCGTGCGTGCGGGCCGCCACCATCGCTTCGAGCTGGACCTGGCGCCGCGTCAGGTGCCGCACGCGCGCGCGGTAAGCCGTCGACAGCAGGCTCACTGCCGCAAAGCTGGCCAGCAGGCGGAACCACCAGGTGTGGTACCAGGGCGGCAAAATCTCGATCCTCAAACTGGTCGGCTCGTCATTCCACACCCCCTGGTGATTGGCGGCCTTGACCATGAAGGTGTAGCGGCCCGGATCCAGATTGGTATAGGTGGCGCTGCGCCGCGTGGCGTCGGTCCGCACCCAGTCGCGGTCGAAGCCGTCGAGCCGGTAGGCATAGGTATTGCGCGCCGGATCGGTGTAATGCAAGGCCGCAAATTCAATCGTGAACACCGATTCCTGCACCGACAGCGTGAGCGCCGACGGCGACGTGACGCCGCCTTCGAGCTTGATGCCGGGCACGGGCTGCCCATTTTTGAGCGAATGGTTGAACACGCCAATGTCGGTGAAGGCCACCTGCGGTTTGACCGAGTCGCTGCGCACCAGTTCAGGGGTGATGCCGGTCATGCCCTTGACGCCGCCAAAATACAGCTTGCCGTCGGGCGCGGCGTAGGCGGTGGACACCGAATAGCCCTCCGACAGGCCATCCGCATTGGTGTAGCGGCTGACCTTGCCGGAGTCGGGATCGACCCGCAGCAAGCCGCCGGCCGTGCTCATCCACAACTTGCCGGCCTTGTCGCTGCGCATGGCCAGGATCTTGACTTCGCCCACGCTGTCCTTGGCGCCGTAGCTGCGAAAACTGATGCTGCCGTCAGCCGCCGTCAAGACCTGGTTGACCCCGCGCGAGGTGCCGGCCCAGACTCGGCCTTGCGGATCCTGGTACAGCGAGGCGACGTTGTCGTCGGCCAGCGAGGCCGGATTGGCTGCGTCGTGGCGCAGGTGGCGGAACTTGCCGGTGTGCGGATTGAGCACGTCGAGCCCGCCGCCGCTCCATTCCGAACCCATCCACACGCGGCCCAGCTTGTCCTCGAGAATGACAGTACTGTTGTTGACGCTGCGGCTGTTGGCCTCTAGCGTGCTGTGGGCGTAATTGGTCCAGGTGCCGGCCACGGTGTCGTAGCGGATCACTTGGCTGCCGGTGCCGAGCCATAAGGTGTTGCCCGCGCCGGGGGCGATGGCATTGATGAAGTCCGCCCCCACGCTGCCAAAATTGATGACCTTGAACGGCTGCTCCGGCGAGTCGAGCCGGTTCAGGCCGGCCGAGGTGCCCACCCACAGCGGCCCGCCCGGCTGCTGGTACAGGCTGTAGACCACGTCGTTGGAAAGTGAACCGGGCTTGCCGGCGTCGGCGCGGAATGTCTTGAGCACGTCGCCATTGGCCGGATCGAACAGCGCCAGGCCCGAGTTGCCGCTTAACCACATGCGCCCGTCAGGCGCGCCTTCGATGGCTTTCAGCGAGTTGTCGGGGCGCAGGTTGTGCGCTTCGACATCGAAAGGAATGAAGCGCTGGAAGCCCTGGCTGTTCAGGTTAGCCAGGCTGATGCCGTCCGAAAACGAACCGACCCACAGCATGCCGCTGCGGTCTTGCATGACGGCCCGGATATAGTCTGATGGCAGGCTGTTCGAATCGTTGGCGCGGTGCACGTATTGCACAGGCTTTGCCGCGCCCTTGTCCCAGCGCAGCAGGCCGGCGGCCAGCGTCCCGGCCCACACCGTGTCATTGCGGTCGCCATACAAATAGTTGATGCGGGTGGCCGGCGAATTCAAGGTGCGCGCGTCCCAGTCGGTGCCGGCCTTCCAGGTAATCACGCCGTTCTGGGTGCCGACCCACAAGGTGTGGTCGCGGCCGTAGTGCAGAGCGCGCACGATATTCAATTTCGGGTCGGGCGCGGCATCGCTGTCGAGGCGGTGGTGAATCACGTCGACCTTGCCTTGCGGCAGATAGTCCAGGCCGCCGGGCCAGGTGGCGGCCCACACGCCGCCGCGCTCGTCCATGGCAATGGCGTTGACGTCGTTGCTGGCCAAGCTGCCGGGCCTTTTGTCGTCATGCAGGTATAGCGTGAAAGCGGCGCGCGACGGGTCGAAATGCTGCAGGCCGCCCCAGGTCGCCAGCCACATGCCGCCCTTGCCGTCGCCGATGATCGACTTGACGATGCGCTGCGCGGCCGGGCCGTATGGCGGCACGAAGCGGGTGAAATCGTTGGTCTTCGGGTTGTAGCGTGCCAGCCCGTTCTGGGTGCCGGCCCAGATCACGCCCTGCTGGTCTTCATACAGGGTCGAGACGCGGTCGTGGGGCAGGCTGTTCGGCTCGGCGGCGCTGCTGGTGTACTTGACCGCATGGTAGCCGTTGTAGCGGTACAAACCGCCGCTGAGCGTGCCGATCCACACGAAGCCCTGGCGGTCCTGCATCATGCTCAGGATGAGCAGGTCGTCCGAGTCGATCGACCCGAGCCGCTTGAAGCGCAGCGTCGAGGTCGGCGTCGCCAGCGCCGACAGCGACAGCGCCAGCAGGCACAGGAGGGCGCAGCCGCGGCGCAGGACGGTGGAGAGGGCGAATGGCATCGTCAAAAGTTTGTCTTTATGCGAATAGCTGGGATGGTTCCCAAGGGACGCGCGCTATTTATGACAGCGCCGCTTAAAACTGGCGTCAGCTTAACATTGCCTAATGTAAATTGCACACGATGTAAGCCTTTTGACATGCAATTTGTGCAAGCGCGAAACTTCCTGTTTCTAATCGGACACTGCCACCTGTCATGCCGACCTGCCCGGGATACCGCTCTGCCGGGGCGATTGTTAATTTTTTGACGCCGGTTCGCGGTCAGAACCCTTGGCCTGTTACCAATGATCTATCCTGCCGCTCTGGGGGAAACACATATTCCATATACAGTTGCCCGCTTTTAGGGTATCGTTTACGGCACTATTACTGCATCTACGTCCGCGCGTCCGCTTGTCAAAGGGGCGTTTCGCGACACTATTTCGAGCTGGCCGCCGGTCTTTCCCTGTGTCGGCCTTCAATCTGGGCGTAGAGCTTATCGAACATTCGCCCGGAAAATTTATGCCAGAAACACCGATCACCATTGAAGCTGACAGCGCGCCTACCGTGCGTTTTGCCGACTTCGGCCTTGCTCCCGAAATCCTGCGCGCGCTGACCGACCAGGGTTATGTGCACCCGACGCCAATCCAGGCGGCCGCCATTCCCATCGTGCTGCAAGGCCGCGACGTCATGGGCGCCGCCCAGACCGGGACCGGAAAAACGGCCGGTTTCTCGCTGCCGATCATCCAGTTGCTGATGGCGCACGCCAACCCCAGCATGTCGCCCGCGCGCCACCCGGTGCGCGCGCTGGTGCTCACGCCCACGCGCGAGCTGGCGGTGCAGGTGGCGGAAAACGTCAAGGCTTACGCCCAGCACACGCCGCTGCGCTCGACCGTGGTGTTTGGCGGCATGGACATGAAGGGCCAGACCACCATCCTCAAGGGCGGCGTCGAAATCGTCATCGCCACGCCGGGCCGACTGCTCGACCATGTGGAACAGAAAAACGTCAACCTGGGCCAGGTGCAGATGCTGGTGATGGACGAAGCGGACCGCATGCTCGACATGGGGTTTTTGCCGGACTTGCAACGCATCATTAACATGCTGCCGAAAAAACGCCAGAACCTCATGTTCTCGGCGACTTTTTCCGGCGAGATCAAGAAGCTGGCGAACAGTTTCTTGAACGATCCCGTGATCATCGAAGTGGCGCGCAGCAATGCGACCGCCGACAAGGTGACCCAAGTGGTCTATAAGGTGACTGAAGAGAGCAAGCGCGACGTCGTCGAGCACCTGATCCGCGGACGCGACCTCAAGCAAGTGCTGGTGTTTTCGAATACCAAGATTGGCGCGTCGCGCCTGTCGCGCCATCTGGAGCAGGCCGGCATCAAGTCGACCGCCATTCATGGCGACAAGACCCAGCAGGAACGCATGGCCGCGCTTGACGCGTTCAAGAAAGGCGAGACCGATGTGCTGGTCGCCACCGACGTGGCCGCGCGCGGGCTCGACATTTCAGACTTGCCATGCGTGATCAATTTCGACTTGCCGTACAACGCGGAAGATTATGTGCACCGGATCGGCCGCACGGGTCGCGCGGGCGCCTCGGGCGACGCCATTTCCGTGTATTCGGAGAAGGACGAGCGCCTGCTGACCGATATTGAAAAATTGATCAAGCAGACCATCACCCGTGGCGAGCTGACCGGCTTTGCCGCGCCATCGCGGGCGCCGCGCGAAACGTCGGAGCGTCCACCGGAGCGCCGCGCGCGCCGCGGTGAAGGCGAGGCGCCGGTGCGCAGTAGCAGTAGTAGCAGTAGTAGCAGTAGCAGCGGTAGCAGCAGCACCGGCGGCGAACGCAGCGAACGTGCGCCGCGCACCAGTGGACCGATGCCGCGCCGCGAAAAAGTCGATCCATGGTTCCTCAAACCGTACGAGCCGAGCGTGAGCTCGGCGCCATTGGCGCCGGCGGTATCGAGTTCGTCGATCAAGCCGGGCAAGCAAAAAATTGCGGCCTTACTGGGTGGAATGCCGAAGCCATGATGCATGGCGCAATGCGGACTGCGTCCTGTTGCGCCCTACGATTGTCGCCAAATTCCCCACATTTTTTTGCGCCACCCGGGCGCCAGGCTAGGCCGCTATGCTATCTGCACGATAGCAATGCGGACACGACACCCCGTACACATACTGCGCCGACAGCTGTTCGCGCGGCGTCACCACGGCGCGGCAAGCAAAACACTGGGTGGTGGTGACCGCTTCAAGCTGGGGATTGAGGGCCGTGCGATAGTCGAATACAAAGCAGTCGCCCGTGTAGTGCTCCCCGCCCACGTCCTCAAAATATTTCAGAATCCCGCCTTCGAGCTGGTACACGCTGTCGTAGCCGATATTCTGCATGTGGATGGCCGCTTTTTCACAGCGAATGCCGCCAGTGCAGAAGGTGACGACGGTCTTGTCGGCCAGCGCCTCCTTGTTGGCGGCGATCACCTCGGGAAATTGCGTGAATTTGTCGATCCGGTAATCGATCGTGTTGTTGAAGGTACCCACGTCGACCTCGAAGGCGTTGCGCGTGTCGACCATCACGACCGGTTTGCCATTGTCGTCATGCCCCTGGTCGAGCCAGCGCTTGAGCGTGGCCGGCGCCACTGCAGGCGCGCGCCCCAGCTCGGGCTGGATCAGCGGCATGCGCATGGTGATGATTTCCTTCTTCAGCTTGACCAGCATGCGCTTGTGCGACTGCTCTTCGGAATAGCTTTCCTTGACCTCGATGTCGGCAAAGCGCGCGTCGCCGCGCAGCCAGGCCAGAAAGTGGTCGATCTTGTCGCGCGGGCCGGACAAGAACAAGTTGATGCCTTCCGGCGTGAGCAGGATGGTGCCCTTCAAGCCCAGTTCGTGGCACAACGCCTGGTACTGCGGGCGCAATTCTTCGGTATTGTCGAACGTGACAAATTTATAGGCGGCTATATTGACGTGGGAAGTGGCAGATGACATGGCGTTTCAGTGCAAGGGGACAGCCGGTATTATAAGGCAGCGGCCGCCGCTGGCGTTGTAGATCGACTTTTGGTATTTCTCTCATGTAACAAATTGCAACGCGGAACGGTACTGCGCGTGACAATCTGACGCAACGCGCTATGATGGAAGCAGACATTGCGTAGCAGTTACCTATTCGATAGCCGAAGATCCATGCATATACCGAACCGTATTATTCGCCTTGCCAAGGAGCGCGCGCTGGAAAGTTTCTCGGCGCTGGCCGAACAGACCGTGGTCGAGGCAGACAGCATGACCACGCGCGCTATGAGCGGGGCCAGCGGCGTGGCTCTGGCCGACCTGGTCACCGTGCGCAATTTTTTGCGCGGGGAAGCACGCACCCTGCGCGCGCGCATGGACCGCCACTTTGCCAGCCTGCTCGAGCGCGCCATGGTCACCATGCACGCACAGCAGCAAAAGGCGGCGGCCCAGGAAATCAACTACGCGACCCTGACCCTGATCGACGACGACGTCGTCACGCGCCAGATCGAAATCGAGCGCATGGTCGGGCGCCTGCGCGAAGCCGAGCAGGTCGAGCTGGGGCGCGTCAACCTGACCATCGCGATCATGCACGACGACCGCGAGGCGCGCGAGCGCGAAAACCCTTTCAGGCCCTACCTGCTGGCGCGCGCGCTGTACGAGGCGCTGCGCGAACTGATGTGGGAAGAATCGCAGTCCAAGGTGCTCTACGATGCACTGGGCATGGCGATGGCCCACCGGCTGCCCGGTTTTTACGCCGGCATTCTGGACGTGTTCGAGGCGGGCGGCATCACCGCGCGCCTGGCCGCGCGTCCATCGGCCATGAAGCGCGGCGACAGCGAGCGCGCAGCCTGGTCGCGCGCCGCCCAGGATGTGCGCGGCGTGGCTCCCGCCGGCGTGCGCGTCACCGAGCTTAGCGACGAACAGCAGCTTGCCCATGCGCGCCTGATGGACAAGCTGCAGCGGCTTTTTGAGCTGCAGCAGATCGATGACCTGCCGCGCGCCAGCGTGCCGACCCGGCCCGACCAGCTGGCGCTGCCCGACGCGCGGGCGCAGCCGGGCGACCTGCCGCAGCGGGACCCGCCGCACCCGGACCTGCCGCAGCTGGACTTGCAGCTGGACTTGCAGCTGGACCTGCAACCGGACCTGCAACCGGACCTGCAACCAGGCCGGCAACCGGCCGGTCCCGCTGCCGCGACGCGTAGTCAGGATCTGCTCGACGTCGTGTGGGACACCTTCCACAAGCCCAAGGGTACGCCAGTCCCGCGGTCGGCGCGCCCGCACGGCGAGCGCCCATTGCTGGACCAGGCGCTGTTGGGGCTGCAACAGGAAGTGGCCGCCGGCGTAGCGCCGCTCAAGCCGCTCGCACTGCGCGGGCTGCTCGACCCGGCCGATATCGATCTCGAGCAGCGCCGCATCCTCGACATCGTCGCCCTGCTGTTCGAATCGATCATCGCCGACGACCTTGTCGGCGTCCAGATGCAGCACCAGCTCGCGCGCCTGTACTTGCCGTTCGTGCGCGCCGCGCTGCAGTACCCCGAGCTGCTGTATGAAGCGCAGCACCCGGTGCGGCGCCTGCTCGACCGGCTTGGATCGGTGGGGGCGGGCGTCACGCCGGCCGCGCCCTGCTTCGCCGTGCTGGAACCGGAAGTGAGCAACATCGTGGGCGCCGTGCTTGACCTGTTCGACGACGACCTGCTGCTGTTTGGCGACTCCGAAAGCGCACTTGACAGCCACGTGTCCGAGTTGCTGGCCGGCTGCGACGCAGCCATGGCGCGCTGCTTTGCCGCCGTGGCCGAAGCACAGGCCGACAGCGCGCGGCTGGCCGGCGCCGGACGCGCATTGTCGGCGGCGCTGCAGCCGCTGCAGGTCGACCCGCGCCTGGCCGACTTCATCCTCGGCACCTGGGCCCGGGTGCTCAGCCACCCCGGCTGCAGCGCCGAGGAAGGCATCGCGCTGCTGCCCGAGCTGCTCTGGAGCGCGCAGGAAAAGACCACGCCGGACGACCGCGCGGCGATGATGCGCATGCTGCCCGATCTGGTCAAGCGCGTGCGCGGGGGCATGGCCTCGATCTCGCTGCCGGAGGCGCCCTCCAAGGCCGCCTTCGACCGGCTGGTGGCGGTGCACATGGACGTGTTGGGGAACAAGCAGGAGCGTGCGCGGCGGCTGATGTCGCTCGACGCTTTCCGCCAGCATTTTGCCGGCTTCGCGATCGATGCGGTGGTGCCGTCGGCCGACAGCGAGCACTGGGTCGGCAAGTTCGAGCTGGAGGCGGCGCTGGCGCGGCGTGGCGTGCAGGCAAGCGCGCACGCCAAGGCTGCGGCCAGGATGGCGCGTCCGTCGGACGCAGACTGGCTGTCGTGGGCGCGTCCCGGGACCGGGTTCGAGCTCAAGATCGACGGGCAGTACCGCACGGCGCTGTTGTGTGCGGTGTCGGCGGGCGAGGGCGCCTTTGTGTTCAGCGTGGCCGACGAGCAGCAGCAGGTCATCTTTTTGCGCGCGCCGCTGCTCGAGGCCATGGAACTGGGCAATTTGCGTCCGCTGGAGCCGGCGCCCTTGTTCGACCGGGCAGTGGAGTCCCTGATGGCGGGCGCCAAATCGTTGTCGGCATAGTCAACGCTGATCAAGTCCCGGGCGGCGCATGGCGGAATGCGCTTCGCTTTTCCGCCATGAGTCGCCTGGGACACGACAAGCGTGATTTTATCGGCAAGAGTTTGGCCGCCGCCGTCATACCCCCGACCGGCCCGTGGAACAGCGGCGCCGGTTAGCCACGCCATTGCCGCAGGCGGCGCATGGTCCAAGTCGCTTTGCTTCTCCGCCCCGCCATGTACCTCGCACTGTCGGGGCTCTGCGCCTCCGACCGCTCCGGCGCGGTAAAATAGCGTCTTTGTACAGCAGGCGAATCGGAACATGAGTATGGATGTCATTGAAGTTGGCGGCGCAGCTGCCGCCGCGGCCCCCCACAAGGCCGCCGGCCCCGCATTCGTGCACCTGCGCCTGCATTCCGAGTATTCCATCGTCGACGGCCTGGTGCGCATTGACGACGTCATCGCCGCCGCCGCCAAGGACAAGCAGGCAGCGCTGGCCATCACCGATCTGTCCAACCTGTTCGGCATGGTCAAGTTCTACAAGGCCGCGCGCGGCAAGGGCGTCAAACCAGTCGTCGGCGTGGACGCCTGGATCACCAACGACGACAACCGCGACAAGCCTTCGCGCTTGCTGCTGCTGGCAAAAAACCACATGGGCTACCTGCAGCTGTGCGAACTGCTCTCGCGCGCGTGGATCGAAAACCAGCACAAGGGCCGCGCTGAAATCCGTCCCGAATGGCTGGACGCGCTGGCCACCAGCGAATCGACGCTCCACCCCGGCCAGAGCCAGGCCTGCGGCCTGATCGTGCTTTCGGGCGCGCATTTCGGCGACGTCGGCACGGCGATCGAAAACGGCAACCTGGCGCTGGCCGAGCGCTGCGCGCAGCGCTGGGCGCGCATCTTCCCGGGCCACTTCTACATCGAGATCCAGCGCGCCGGCCAGGCCAACCAGGAGGCGCAGGTGCGCCACGCGGTTGCCCTGGGCGCCAAGCTTGGCCTGCCGGTGGTGGCCACGCACCCGATCCAGTTCCTCTCGCCCGACGAATACATCGCCCACGAAGCGCGCACCTGCATCGCCGAAGGCGAAATGCTGGCCAACGCCAAGCGCGTCAAGCGCTTCAACGAGGAGATGCGCTTCAAGACGCAGGCCGAAATGGCCGAGCTGTTCGCCGACATGCCCGCCGCGCTGGCCAATTCGGTCGAAATCGCCAAGCGCTGCAACCTGGTGCTCACGCTGGGCAAACCGCAGCTGCCGAACTTCCCGACGCCGCCCGGCATGACGATCGATGAATTCCTGGTCTCCGAATCGAAGGCGGGCCTGGAACAGCGCCTGATCCACCTGTACCCGGACCCGGAAAAGCGCGAGGCGCAGCGCGAGCGCTACGAGTCGCGCCTGAAGTTCGAGACCGATACCATCTGCAACATGAAGTTCCCCGGCTACTTCCTGATCGTGGCCGAGTTCATCAAGTGGGCCAAGGAAAACGGCGTGCCGGTGGGGCCGGGCCGTGGTTCCGGTGCCGGTTCGCTGGTGGCCTATTCGCTGCTGATCACCGACCTCGATCCCTTGCAATACAACCTGCTGTTCGAGCGTTTTCTCAATCCTGAACGGGTATCGATGCCCGACTTCGACATCGACTTTTGCCAGGAAGGGCGCGACCGCGTCATCCAGCACGTCAAGGATTTGTACGGCAAGGAGGCGGTCTCGCAGATCGCCACCTTTGGCACCATGGCGGCCAAGGGCGCGATCCGCGACGTCGGCCGCGTGCTCGATTTCGGCTACAACTTCTGCGACGGCATTTCCAAGCTGATTCCGTTCAAGCCGGGCAAACCGGTGACGATTGCCGACGCCATCGAAGAAGAGCCGATGCTCAAGGAGCGGCTCGAGAACGAGGACGAAGTCAAGCAGCTGCTGGCGCTGGCCCAGCAGGTCGAAGGCATCGCCCGCAACATCGGCATGCACGCCGGGGGCGTCTTGATCGCGCCGGGCAAGCTGACCGACTTCTGCCCGCTGTACACGCAGGGCGGCGACTCGGGCGTGGTGTCGCAGTACGACAAGGACGACGTGGAAGCCGTGGGCCTGGTCAAGTTCGACTTTCTTGGTTTGACCACGCTGACCATTCTCGACCGCGCGGTGCGCTACATCAAGCAGCTCGACCCGGCGCATGCCGACTTCGCGCTGGAAAAGCTGCCGCTCAATGACAAAGCCTCGTACGACCTGCTGACCAAGGCCAAGACGGTCGCCATCTTCCAGCTCGAGTCGCGCGGCATGCAAGGCATGCTGAAAGACGCGCGGCCCGACCGTTTCGAGGACATCATTGCGCTGGTCGCCCTGTACCGCCCGGGCCCGATGGACTTGATTCCCGACTTTTGCAAGCGCAAGCACGGCGAAAAATTCGACTATCCCGATCCGCGCACCGAGTCCATTTTGTCGGAGACCTACGGCATCATGGTGTACCAGGAGCAGGTCATGCAGATGGCGCAGATCGTGGGCGGCTACTCGCTCGGCGGCGCCGACATGCTGCGCCGCGCGATGGGTAAAAAGAAGGCCGAGGAAATGGCCGAGCACCGCGAGATTTTCCGCGCGGGCGCCGCCAAGGATGGCCTGTCGGCTGCCAAGGCTGACGAAATTTTCGACTTGATGGAAAAGTTCGCGGGCTACGGCTTTAACAAGTCGCACGCCGCCGCCTACGCGCTGCTGTCGTACCATACGGCTTACCTGAAGGCGCACCACACGGCCGCCTTCATGGCCGCCAACTTGTCGCTGGCAATGGACGACACCGACAAGATCAAGATCCTGGTCGAAGATTCGCTCGAGGTCTGCAAACTCACCTTGCTGCCGCCCGACATCAACTATTCGGACTATCGCTTCGTGCCCGAAGGGCCGCCGCCGTCGGTGACCAACAAGCGCGTGACCAACATCCGCTATGGCCTGGGCGCCGTCAAGGGTTCCGGCCAGGGCGCCATCGAGGCGATCATCGCCGCGCGCCAGAACGGCGGCGTGTTCAAGGACCTGTTCGATTTTTGCAAGCGGGTCGACCGCAAGCAGATCAACCGCCGCACGATCGAGTCGCTGATCCGCGCCGGCGCCATGGATTGCTTTGGCGTGGACCGCGCCATTTTGCTGGCGTCGGTCGCCTTTGCGGTCGAAGTGGCCGACCAGGCGCTCGCTTCGATCAACCAGGTCAGCCTGTTCGGCGGCGACGACAGCGATCTGGTGGCGCCGCCCGATTATGTCAAGGCCACGCCGTTTACCGACCGCCAAAGGCTGGCCGAAGAAAAGGTAGCGCTGGGCTTTTATTTGTCGGGCCATATGTTCGACTCGTTCGCGCTCGAGGCACGGCGCTTTGCGCGCACCAAGCTGGCCGACCTGGACCCGTCGCGCGACCCGCGCATGATGTGCGGCGTGATCACCGGCGTGCGCACGCAGATGACCCAGCGCGGCAAAATCCTCATCGTTTCGCTCGACGACAAGTCGGGCGTCGTCGAAGTGACCGTCTACCCCGAGGTGTTTGACGCCAACAAGAACGTGTTCAAGGAAGATGAATTTTTGGCGGTGGTGGGCAAGGTGTCCGAAGACCGCTTCAATGGCGGCCTGCGCATCACGGCCGAGAAAGTGTATGACATGACGATGGCGCGCGTGCACTACGGGCGCCAGCTTGGCCTGATGCTGCCCGGCGCGGTGGCTTCGCACCGGATCGTCGAAGTGCTCAAGCCGCACCGCCTGGAAAGCGGCCTGCCGGTGGCGTTGCGCATCAAGCCGCAGGGCGTGGACTGCACGCTGCAGCTGGGCGAAGCGTGGCACGTGGCGCCGTCGGACGCGCTTACGGCAGCGCTTGAGCAAGTGCTCGGCGCGCGCGAAGTTCAGGTGGAGTACTAATGGCGCGCGAATCGCTCAAGCTTGAGCGCATCCTGATCTGCCGCACCGACAACATCGGCGACGTGGTGCTCACGCTGCCGCTGGCTGGCTACCTGAAGCAGCGCTTCCCGCAAGCGCAGATCGACTTTTTGGTGCGCGCCTACGCTGCGCCCGTGGTGCGCCAGTGTCGTTTTGTGAACCAGGTGCTGGCGATCGAAGAGCATGGCGACCATCGCCGCATGTTCGTCGAAGGCGAATACGACACCGTCATCTTTGCTTTTCCCAACCGGCGCCTGGCGCAGGCGGCGCGGCGCGCGCGCGTGGCGAACCGGGTCGGCACCAGCCACCGGCTGTTCCATCTGTTTAGCTGCAACCGGCTGGCGCACTTCAGCCGGGTCAAGTCGAATTTGCACGAAGCGCAGTTAAATTTCATGCTCCTCAAACCGTTGGACATGGGGCATATTCCTTCGTTGGCCGAGATCCCGGCGCTGTACGGCCTGGAGGCCCCGCGCCTGCATGACGTCGATCTACTCGCCGCCCAGGCGCCTTTTAATGTGATCCTGCATCCCAAGTCCAACGGCAACGGGCGCGAATGGCCGCTCGCGCGTTACACCGAGCTGGCGCGCTTGCTGGAGCAGGACAGGGGCGTGTGCCTGTGGGTGACCGGCAGCGCGGCCGAGGGTGAACTGATTGCACGCGGGGCACCCGAACTGCTGGCCATGCCGCACGTGCGCAACCTGTGCGGACGGTTCGATCTGGCCGGCTTGACGGCGCTGATCGGCGCGGCCGACGGCCTGGTCGCCAGCGGTACCGGACCGCTGCACATGGGCGCGGCGCTGGGGCGGCCCGTGCTGGGCCTGTTCCCCCCGATTAAACCGATTGATCCGGCGCGCTGGGGCGCGCTGGGCGCGCAGGCGCGCAACCTGTGCGCGGACGAGCGCTGCGCCACCTGCACCGGGGCAGAGCGCTGTACCTGCATGCAGGCGATCAGCGCGGAGCAGGTGGCGGCCGTCGTGCTGGACTGGCGCGCGGGCCAGCGCAACGACGCCTGACTGCGGCCTGGGAATCACAGGCGGAAAAGCGGTACGGGCATTGCGCCAATGCGTACGCCGACGGGGCGCAAGCATGGTGGAACGCGCTCTCGCTTTTCCGCCCTACGTGCTGTTTCCGGACCGACGAAATGCATCGTAGGGCGCAAAAGCGGTACGCGCATTGCGCCAATGCGTACGTCGACGGGGCGCAAGCATGGCGGAATGCGCTGTCGCTTTTCCGCCCTACGTGCTGTTTCCGGACCGACGAAATGCATCGTAGGGCAAAAGCGGTACGCGCATTGCGCCAATGCTGACGTCGACGGGGCGCAAGCATGGCGGAATGCGCTCTCGCTTTTCCGCCCTACGTCTTGTTTTGCGCCCCTCGCTGCGTGACGAGGTGCCGGCGCAATTTGCGCCCCTGGCGCCACATCTTGTACTTGCGGCTGGCCGCTTGCCTGAAGTGGAACAGCAGGTCGCCGGACAAGACCTTTTTCAGCTCGGCCAGCATGCGCTGATCCTGCACGCGGTCCTTGGTCTGCAACTGCCCGGCACCGGCCGCCGCGACCAGGCCGGCGTAGTCGCCGAACATATTTTCCAGAAAGCTCGCCTTGATGCGCGCGCGCGTGCGCTGGCCGACAGCGTGCGGCAGCTGGTAGCTGCTCTTGACCAGGCTCATGTAAAAATGCGCAATCATCATGTCGAACTGGCGTTGAACCGCCGCGTTCGCACCGCGCCGCTGCAGATGCAGCCGGGCCACCGGCAGCGCCGCGACAAAATCCATGCACCAGGCTTCTGAAATGGACTGCGTGATGCTGGTCGGATGCTGGCGGTAGTCCACGATCAAGTGCGGCACGTGCAGCAGGCTGGCGCACTGGCTGACCAGGCGCGGCAAGGTGGCCACGTCTTCGAAGACGCGCCCGGGCGGGAAAATCGGCATGGGCAGCTGCGCATAAATATCGCGCCGGATGACATGGGCCCACACGTACATGTGGCGGTTCGCCAGAAAGGCGGTCAGCAGCGCCTGCGGATCGCGCAGCACGCCGGCCGGATAATGCAGGGCGATCTCGTGGGTCTTGGCCGGCTCGTTCGGATGCCACATCCTGAAGTCGAAGGCGATCAGGTCCGGGCGGTGCGCGCCGATGGCGTCGCCGAGCGAGTGCAGCGAGCCCGCGCGCAGCACGTCGTCGCTGTCAAGAAAGGCGATATAGTCGCCCCGGGCCGCAGCAATGCACGCGTTGCGGGTGGCGGCAATACCCTGGTTGGCTTGGGTATGCACGTGAAAGTTTGCATGCGGCCAGGCTTCCTGCAGGCGGGTCAGCACTGCCAGCGTAGCGTCGGTTGAACCGTCGTTGACGACCACCAATTCATGCTGCTCGCCCAGCTGCGCAAGGACGGACTGGACGCACTGCTCGATGTAGAACTGGACGTTATAGGCGGGAATGACAACGCTGATCGTGGGTGGCATGGCTGGCTGCGCATCATGGCGCCGTTTTGCGAAAGTCTTCGGAGAACGCATAATAGAAGTTTTCCGCGCCGAAAGCTGCAAGTATTTCGCTGCGCACAACCGAGAAACGAGAAGACTGCATCGATGAAACCGGAAATCCTGATCACGCTCGACTCCATGCGACACGCCAATACCGGCCTGTACACCTTCGGCAACAGCCTGGGCCGCGAAATCCTGCGCCAGGTCGGCAGCGAGTTTGGCGTGCACATCTACGCCCACCCGGACCAGCGCGCGGTGCTCGGCGAGGCTGCCGGCTACGTGCGGCACCGGCATTTTCACCGCCTGTTTTTTCCCTCGGGCGGCCGTTTCGACGTAGTTCATTTCGCTGACCAGTACTGCCGTTTCGGGCCATCCAGGGTGCGCGCCAAGACCATCATGACGGTGCATGACATGAACCAGATCTACGAGCAGCAGAGCGGCACGCCCAAGCTGGCGCGCTACATGCGCCGGATGGCGGCCAAGATTGCCGGCGCCGACCGGGTGGTGACGATTTCGCAGTACGTGGCAGCTGACCTGGTGCGCCATTTTCCGGCCGTGCGCGACAAGCTTTCAGTGATCTACAACGGCGCCGACGCCAGCTGGGCGCCGCCCGGCCATCAACCCGTATGCGATCCGGGCGCGCCGTTTCTGTTCACCCTCGGCATGCTGTGCGCGAAGAAAAATTTCCATGTGCTGGTGCCACTGCTGCACGGCAACGAGCGCAAGCTGGTGATCGCCGGCATCGTCAAGGAAGAGTACAAGCAAAAAATCCTGGCGGAAGCGGCGGCGCATGGCGTGAGCGAGCGCGTGATCATCACCGGCCCGGTCAGCCAGCACGACAAGGATTGGTATTACGCGCACTGCGAAGCGTTCGTGTTTCCTTCGCTGGCCGAGGGCTTCGGCCTGCCAGTCCTTGAAGCGATGCATCACGGAAAACCCGTGTTCTTATCGACCCATACCACCTTGCCCGAAATTGGCGGCGCCGCCGCCTATTATTTCGACAATTTTGATCCCGACAACATGCGGCGCGTGCTGGAGCATGGTCTGCTTGACTTTGCCGCCAGCGGCGGGGCCGACCGGGTGCGGGCGCACGCAAGTCAGTTCACCTGGGAAAAGGCGGCGGCCGCTTACCTGGCCCTGTATCGCACCCTTGCAAGTGGGGCTTGACGCCCGGCCGTGTGCGGCCTGAGTTCCCGGCCGCTTTCAGACGCCCTCGGCCGCTTTCAGCGCCGCCGCATGGCGCCGCAACTTGCGGGTACGGCGCCACAGCTTGAGATTGCGCGTGGCGCTCTGGGCAATGCGGAAGAAGAGGTTGCCTGCCAGTACCAGGCGTACATGCCGGACCATTCGCAGGTCTTTCCGCCGGTTGTCAGAAACTGTCGCGGCGCTGCGGCTCGTTTCAAGCATGCTTTCGCAATTGCCGAACAGGTTGTCGATGAACGATGCCGTGATCGATTCCCGCACCCGCTTGCGCGCCGCGCGCGGCAGGTAGTAGGTACTCTTGATGGTGTCAAGGAAAAAGTGGCCGGCCGTGATGTCGAAATGGCGCCGCACGGCGTCCGACACGCCGCGCGCTTGCAGATGCCTTCGCGCAACCGACATGGCAAACGAAAAATCGATGCACGATGCCTCCGAAATCGACTGCGTGATGCTGGACGGATGCTGGCGGTAATCGATGATGGGCACAGGCAGGTACAGCAGGCTGGCGCACTGGCTGAGCAAGCGCGGAACCGTCGAGACATCTTCGTACACGCGACCTGGCGGAAACACCGGGCCGGGCAGTTGCGCGTAGATGTCGCGCCTGAAAACGGTCGCCCAGATATAGTTTTTGCGGCAGGCGAAGAATCGGGTCAGAATCGCGTCGGCGTCGCGCAGCATGACGTTGTCGGGATAGCTGAAGGCGACCGGGTGCGTCTTGGCCGGCTCTTGCGGATGCCACATGGTGTAGTCGCATACGATGACGTCCGGACGGTGCCGCGCGATCACCTCGTCGAGCTTGTCCAGTATCCCGCCTTGCAGCACATCGTCGCCGTCGATCCAGACGATATAGTCGCCTGTCGCTGCCCGCACGCCGTGGTTGCGCACGCCGGCAATGCCTTCGTTGGCTTGGCTTTTCACGTGGAAGTTTGACCCGGGCCACGCTTGCTGCAGCGTGGTGACCAGCGCGAGCGTATTGTCGGTCGAGCCGTCGTCGATGACGATCAGTTCATGGTGCTCGCGCAACTGGCCGAGGATCGCGCGCACGCATTGCTCGACATACCGCGCCAGGTTATAGGCTGGCACGACGATGCTCAGGACCGGATGCGTGTCACGGCGGGCGCAGGTTTGGGAGGGGGGCGAGTACGACAAAGGAGTTGGCAGAAAGGAGGGGGCTTGCCGGAGACGCCGGATTGCTGAATTGTTAAAGTGGGCAACAGTCCCAGACATTATAGGTTAGCAACTATCATCTGTAAAACAATTTATTTATTGATATGATAATACCCGGCTGAATGCCACTGGGCAAGGTACGAAGCGGTAAAGGCGGGGAGCGAAGCCGGTCAGTCCGGTGCAGGTGCGAAGTGGCCGTGTTTTTTCGCCATGCGCAAGCGGCGCCACAGCTTGAGCTTGCGGCTCGCGGTGCGCTTGAAGTTGACGACCACGCCGCCGGCCAGCGCGCTTTCGACCTGGCGAATGATTACCGCGTCGAGCGTGCGGTCGTTGGAGACCATGTCGGCGCGCCCGGCCGTGGCCACCAGCGTATCGCAGTTGCCAAACAAGCCGCCCACGAACAGGGGCTTGATCAGGGTGCGCACGCGTTTGCCGTCGGCGCGCGGCAGCCGATAGGAATTCTTGACGGCGCCGACAAAAAAGTAGGCGGCCGCGATGTCGAAATGGCGGCGCACCGAATCGGCCACGCCGCGCGCTTGCAGATGGCGCCTGGCCAGCGGCAGCGCCGCGGCGAAATCGAGGCACCAGCGT
This sequence comes from Massilia sp. TSP1-1-2, assembly GCF_049896185.1. Lineage (NCBI taxonomy): Bacteria > Pseudomonadati > Pseudomonadota > Betaproteobacteria > Burkholderiales > Oxalobacteraceae > Massilia > Massilia sp. TSP1-1-2. Next base: position 41,497 of record NZ_JAFCTU010000006.1, on the reverse strand, counting down.
TCCGACACTGCGTTCTCGGCGGCGTGCTGGCGGTAGTCGATGACGGGGTGGGCCAGGTGCAGCAGGCTGGCGCAGTGGCCGAGCAGGCGCGGCACGGTGGCCACGTCTTCGAACAGACGCTCGGGCGGGAACACGGGTGCGGGCAACTGGGCATATACGTCGCGCCGGAACACGTTCGACCAGATGTACATCTGGCGGTCGGCAAAAAAGGTATTCAAGATCGCTTCCGGGTCGCGCAGCAGCCTGCCCACCGGGTAGCCAAGCCTGACGCTACGCGACTTGGCCGGTTCGTCCGGGTGCCACATGCGAAAGTCGCAGGCGATGACGTCGGGGCGGTGCTCGGCGATGGCCTGGTCCATGGCGGCCAGGGAACCGGGCAGCAGCACGTCGTCGCCGTCGATAAAGGCGATGTAGTCGCCCTGGGCCACGCGCAGGCAATGGTTGCGCGCGCTGGGGATGCCTTCGTTGGGCTGGCTAAAGACATGGAAGTTCGCGCCCGGCCAGGCTTCCTGCGCCTTGAACACCAGCGCCAGGGTGTTGTCGCTCGAGCCGTCGTCAATGACGATCAGTTCGTGCGCCGCGCCCAACTGGCCGAGGATCGAGCGCAGGCACTGCTCGATAAAACGCTGCACATTGTAGGCGGGGACAACGACGCTGATCGATACCTTCATGGGCGTCTCCCCCGGTGTGGGGCAATGCACGCCTCCACAACGGCGGCCGGGGCGTCCGGCCGGTTGTAAGGTGTCGCGACAGCTGAGATGAAGGACGCTTGCGGCATGGGTAGTGAGTTAGACCTGTAGGCACATATGGTATCAAAATTATTCGCACTGAAGCCAAATGAACAACAAGCTGGCGAATTCGCGGTCAAGGCGAGCCTGTTTCATGCCTTGATCGTCGTTGTAATGGCCGCCTTACGCCTTCAGCCTGAATGCCCGATCTGGCGGCAACTGCGCGCACTGTGCGAGAATGCTGCCTTGAATTGTTCGAGGCAATGCCAGGGAAATCGATGGAAAACAAGGACATCGTCCGGCGACTGCTGGCGATCATGAAACCATACCGCGCCCGCGCGGCGCTGTCGTTCGTGGCCATGGTGGGCACCGCGGTCACCGAGCCGGCGCTCACCTTGTCGTTCAAGCTGCTGATCGACAAGGGGTTTGAACACAAGGTGCCATTTAGCCTGTGGCTGGTGCCGCTGATTCTGCTGTCCATCTTCGTCGGCCGCGGCGTCTTCAGCTTTGCCACCGCCTACCTGAACAACTGGATCATGAGCCGCGTGCTCAATGACCTGCGGCGCATGGTCTTCGAGCGTCTGCTGCGCCTGCCCGTGGCGCGTTTCCACGACGAGTCGCCGGGGCGCATCATCAACACCGTCATCGCCGAGGTGCGCCAGGTGGTCGACATGGTCAATTCCGTGTTCATCGCCTACGTGCGCGACTCGCTGATCATCGTCGGCCTGCTGGCAACGCTGCTGTGGCTGAACTGGCGCCTGACGCTGATCGCCATGGTCATCATGCCGGTGACGGCGCTGATCGTCAGCACCACCGCCAAGCGCATGCGCCGCCTGTCGCGCGACAACCAGCGCGTCACGGGCGAAATGACACAGGTAGTGGAGGAAGCGGCGCGCGGGCACCAGGTGATCCGCGTGTTTGCGGGCGAGCGCTACGAGCGCATGCGCTTCGAGCAGCGCAGCGAAGCACTGCGCGGTTTTTCGCAGCGCATGACGGTCGCCAGCGCCGCCGTAATGCCCATTACCCAGACCACCACCGCCATGGCAGTGGCGCTGGTGATCGTGATTGCCATTAGCACCGGCATGAGCCAGGGCGACTTCGTCGCTTTTATTACCGCCATGCTGATGCTGCTTAACCCGCTCAAATCGCTGGTCGGCGTCAACGGGCCGCTGCAGCGCGGCATGGCGTCAGCCGAAATCGTGTTTGCGATGATCGATGCGCCCATCGAACGCGATACCGGCACCCGGGAGCTCGGGCGCGCGCAGGGACATGTGCGCTTCGAGCAGGTGAGCTTTCGCTATCAAGACGGTGGCGTGCCCACGCTGGACGACATCTCGCTTGAAGTACTGCCAGGGCAGACCGTGGCGCTGGTCGGCACCTCGGGTGGGGGCAAGTCGACCCTGGTGAACCTGGTTACGCGGTTTTATTCGCCCGCGAGCGGGCGCATAACGATTGACGGCGTGCCCTACGACGAGCTCACGCTGGCCAGTCTGCGCGCACAGCTGGCGATGGTCAGCCAGAACGTAGTGCTGTTTGACGACACGCTGGCCGCCAACATTGCCTACGGCGTCGAAACGGTCGACCGCGCGCGTTTGGACGCGGCCATCACGGCGGCGCACTTGGACTCGGTGGTTGCGGCGCTGCCGGACGGCGTGCAGACGCTGATCGGCGAGAACGGCAGCCGCCTGTCGGGCGGACAGCGCCAGCGCGTGGCGATTGCGCGCGCCATCTACAAGGACGCGCCCATCCTGATTCTGGACGAAGCCACCTCCGCGCTGGACAATGAATCCGAACGCGCGGTGCAGGCCGCGCTCGACACGCTGATGGCCGGGCGTACCACGCTGGTCATCGCGCACCGCCTCACCACCGTGGAGCGGGCCGACCGCATTGTCGTGATCGACCATGGACGGATCGTGGAATCGGGCCGGCACCATGAACTGCTGGCGCTAAACGGCATGTACGCCAAGCTGTACCAGCTGGACCTGACCAAAGGCGGTGCATGAGCCGCACGTTGGTCATTTCGCCGAACTGGATTGGCGACGCCGTGATGGCGCAGCCGTTGCTGCAACTGCTCAAGCAGCAGAACCCGGGCGCGGCCATCGACGTGCTGGCGCCGCCGTCAGTGGCGCCTGTCTGGCGCGCCATGAAGGAGGTGGACAGCGTACTGGAAACGCCGTTCCGGCATGGTCCGCTGCAGCTGGGCGAGCGCTGGCAGTACGCGCGCCTGCTCAAACAACAGGGATATGCGGCGGCCTACGTGCTGCCCAATACGCTCAAGTACGCGCTCATTCCCCTGTTTGCCGGGATCGCAACCCGGGTGGGCTACAAGGGCGAAATGCGCTTTGGCCTGATCAACCGCATGCACCGCGACGACGTGCCGGCGCGGCCGATGGTGCCGTTCTATGCGGCGCTGGCCGGCGCCCCGGACGCACCGCTGCGCCTCGATGTGCCCAGGCCCGCGATGCAGGTCGAGCGCGGCGCGATCGATGCCTTGTGCGCGCGCCTGGGGATCGATCGTGCGCGCGCGCTGGTGGTGTTTGCGCCGGGCGCCGAATTTGGCGCCGCCAAGCGCTGGCCTGCGCGTCATTTTGCGGCGCTGGCGCAGGCGCTCGTGGCGCAGCAGCCGGGGACGCAGGTAGCGTTGCTGGGCTCGCCCAAGGACAAGGCGGCGTGCGACGAGATCGTGGCGATCACGGGCGCGGCCGGCGTTTTCAATTTGGCCGGGGTGACTCAACTCGACGAGGCGATCGCGCTCATTGCCGGCGCGGCGGCGGTGGTGGCCAATGATTCGGGATTACTGCATATTGCGTCGGCGCTGAACCGGCCGGTGATTGGCCTGTACGGTCCGACGGACCCGGACCATGCGCCGCCGTTTTCGGATATGGCAAAGGCGATGTCGCTACGGCTCGATTGCTCGCCCTGCAAACAGCGCGAGTGTCCGCTGGGGCATCACGATTGCATGGAGAAGATGGATGCGGGGGGGGTGTGGCGGGAGCTCAAGCCGATGATGAACGTGAGTCGATGAGCAGCGTAGGTCGGATAAGCACAGCGCAATCCGACAAGCGTCGCGTTGACGCACGTCGGATTGCGCTGGCGCTTATCCGACCTACCGTCCGAACCCGAAATAACTTGCGCGCCTAGACGCTCTCGCCAAAGGCCTGTTCCGTTCCCGGAGCGGGGCAACGATGCCGGGTTACTGCGACTTCGCGAACCGGGCTGTCGCAGAACATCCTGCGCCCCAGGGGTAAACGTGTGAGTCAATGAGGAGCGTAGGTCGGATAAGCGCAGCGCAATCCGACATGCGTCGCGTTGACGCACGTCGGATAAGGGGGCCGCCCAGGCCTAACGCTTATCCGATCTACCGTCCGAACCCGAAATAACTTGCGCGCCTAGACGCTCTCGCCGAAGGCCTGTTCCAGCGACATGATGGTCCCTGTATCGGTGGCGTCGTAACCTGTCAGCTCATTTACCTTTGCGTGATAATCGCCCGTCTGCAGCACCGTGACCAACTGGCGTATCAGCGGGTCGGTCAGGGCGTCGATCCGGATCGCGAAAAAATAGCGTTCTCTCACCAGCGGCAAAAAGTCGAGCTTGAAGCGCTGCGCGGCGGTGCGCACGCCGAAGCCCACGTCGGCCATGCCGCTGGCGATGTAGGCGGCAACTGCCGAATGGGTAAACTCGGCGCTGTTAAAGCCGCCGATATCGTGCGGCGACACGCCAGCGTCAGCGAGCATCACCTCGAGCAGCATGCGCGTGCCCGACCCTACCTGGCGGTTCACGAAGCGCACGTCGCGCCGCGCCAGGCTGGCCAGGCCATCGATCAGCAGCGGGTTGCCGGGCGCGACAAACAGCCCTTGGTGGCGCACCGCCAGGTGAATCAGACAATGCTCCTTGGGGTCCAGCCAGCGCGTGTACCACGCCACAGCCGCCTGCTCGAACTGCCCGGTCGGCACATGAAAGCCGGCCAGGTCGCACTCGCGGCGCGACAACGCCGCCACCGCGTCGGTGCTGTTGCGGTAGCGTAGTTCGACCGGCATCTCGACCTTGTTCAGGTGGACCATCAGCGCCGCCACCGCAAAACCGTGGCTCGCATCCATGCGCACCATGCGCAGGCGCTCGGCCGCCATCTTGCCCAGTTCCGCTTCCAGTTCCGAGGCCAGGCTTTCAAGCGTGGGCGACAGGCGCGCGCTGATGCGCCGGTCGGCCCAGACCAGTTTCTGTGCCAGCGGGGTGAGGGTGGTGCCGCGTCCGCGTCCGGTTTGCAGCAGGTTGTCGCCGAACAGCGTTTCAGCCTCGCGCAGCAAGCCCCAGGCGTAGCGGTAGGACAATTTGACAGTCTTGGCGGCTTGCGCGATTGAACCGGTGTCCTGGACAGCGATAAGTAGCGATAGCAGTGCCGCCGTGTCGAGCGGGGCTGCGCCATCGAAGCTGATTTCCCAGTGCGGGCGAATGTGAACTTTGAACATAGGTTAAAAATAGCCTATTTCGATTCATCTTGCATAGTGATATTCTCCAGAAATAATAAAAGTTGTTAGAGATATATGCTTAAAAAAGCATATTGTGACGGTAAAATAAAAAACGGAGTGAGACAATGGCATTTCTCGACATATTGGACAAAGAGCATACGATTGCCGGTCCGACGTTCAATCGGTGGCTGGTGCCCCCGGCGGCGCTGGCAATTCACCTGTGCATCGGCATGGCGTACGGCTTTTCGGTATTCTGGCTGCCGCTCTCGCGCGCGCTGGGCATCAAGGAGCCGCTGGCCTGCAAGGACATCGGCCTGATGGCTGAACTGTTCAGCAGCACCTGCGACTGGCGCATCTCGTCGCTGACGATCATGTACACGCTGTTCTTTTTGTTCCTCGGTTCCTCGGCCGCGCTGTTCGGCGGCTGGCTGGAACGCGCCGGTCCGCGCAAGGCGGGTGTGGTATCTGCCCTGTGCTGGTGCGGCGGCCTGGTGATCTCGGCCATCGGCGTCTACCACCACCAGTTGTGGATGATGTGGCTCGGTTCCGGCGTCATCGGCGGCATCGGGCTTGGCCTGGGCTACATCTCGCCGGTGTCCACGCTCATCAAGTGGTTCCCGGACAAGCGCGGCATGGCGACCGGCATGGCCATCATGGGCTTTGGCGGGGGCGCCGTGATCGGCGCGCCGATGGCCGACAAGCTGATGAAGCACTTCGCCAGCGACATGTCGGTCGGCGTCTGGCAGACCTTCCTGGTCATGGCGGCCGTGTATTTTGTCTTTATGATGTCGGGCGCGCTCGGCTACCGGGTGCCGGCGTCGGGCTGGAAGCCGGCTGGCTGGGTACCGCCGCCGGCTGCGGCCAAGGCCATGATCGCCACTCGCCATGTGCACGTCAAGCGGGTATGGGGCATTCCGCAATTCTGGCTATTATGGGCGGTGCTGTGCCTGAACGTCACGGCGGGCATTGGTATCCTGGGGATGGCCTCGCCGCTGGTGCAAGAGATTTTCGCGGGCCGGCTGATCGGCATCGATGTCGCCTTCAATGACTTGAGCGTGGCGCAAAAAGGCCAGATCGCGGCGGTCGGCGCCGGCCTGGTCGGGCTGCTGTCGCTGTTTAATATCGGCGGGCGCTTCGTGTGGGCGTCGTGCTCCGACTACATCGGTCGCAAGCGGACCTACATGGTATTCCTGATCCTGGGCGCGATCCTGTATGCGTCGATCCCAAGCTTTGCACACGCCAACAACCTGTTCCTGTTTGTCGCTTCGCTGTGCATCATCCTGTCGATGTACGGCGGTGGCTTTTCGACCGTGCCGGCCTACCTGTCCGACCTGTTCGGCACGCAGATGGTGGGCGCCATTCACGGCCGCCTGCTGACCGCCTGGTCGGTGGCCGGCGTGTTCGGCCCGTTGCTGGTGAACTATATCCGCGAAAGCCAGATCGCCAGCGGTGTGCCCAAAGCACAGGCGTATGATGTGACGATGTACGTACTGACGGGGATGATCGTGCTTGGCCTGCTGTGCAACCTGCTGGTTCGCCCCGTTGCCGACAAGTACTTCATGACCGATGCCGAGCTGGCAGCCGAGAAAAAGCTGGCGCACGACCGCGATATTTCGAGCGTGGCGGGGGCCGCTGGCGCCGCGTCAGGCGTTGCCGTCAACCGCAACCTGCTGGTGACCGCGTCTGCGTGGGCGGCAGTTGGCATTCCACTGGCGATCGGCATCTGGCTGACGTTGCAAAAAGCGGCAGTGTTCTTCAAATAAAGACAGAAGCGGCGCCGCCTTCGGGTGCGCGCCGCTGTTTGAAATTGTCATGACCAGGACTTCACCATGAACCACCCCATCATTCCCATCGCCGTGCAAGGCAGCACGCGCGAGCGCAAGCGCCAGGCGCCCAAAGGCCGGCGCGTCGATCCCGAAGCGCTGCGCGAAGTGCAAGACCTGCTCGGCGCGCACTCGCGCCAGGCCGACCTGCTGATCGAGCACCTGCACAAGATACAGGATGCTTTCGGCTCCCTGTCGGCCGCGCACCTGGCGGCGCTGGCCCAGGAAATGAAGCTGGCCCAGGCCGAAGTATATGAAGTGGCGACCTTTTACCATCACTTCGACGTGGTCAAGGAAGGCGAGGCGGCGCCCGCCGCGCTGACGGTACGCGTGTGCGACGGCTTGTCGTGCGAACTGGCCGGCGCGCGCGAACTGCTTGCCAAGCTGCCCGCCATCCTGGGGCGCGAGGTGCGCGTGATCGGTGCGCCCTGCATCGGACGCTGCGAGCAGGCGCCCGCCTGCGTGGTGGGGCAAAACCCGGTGCCGCGCGCCACCTGCGAGACGGTGCAGGAGGTAGTGCAGGCCGGGCGTACGCAACACATGCCGGAAGACTACCTCGACTACGCCGCCTACCGCGCCGGCGGCGGCTACGCGGTGCTGCGCGATTGCCTGAGCGGCGCGCGCCACGTCGAGAGCGTGATTTCGACCATGGAGGGTTCAGGCCTGCGCGGCCTGGGCGGCGCCGGTTTTCCGGCCGGGCGCAAATGGCGCATCGTGCGCGCCGAACCCTCGCCGCGCCTGATGGCGATTAATATCGACGAGGGCGAGCCCGGTACCTTCAAGGACCGCTACTATCTTGAGCGCGACCCGCACCGCTTCCTGGAAGGCGCGCTGATCGCCGCCTGGGTCACCGGCATCGATACCATCTACGTCTACCTGCGCGACGAATACCACGGCTGCCGGGCGCTGCTCGAAGCTGAACTGGACAAGCTGCGGGCCGATCCTCCGATTCCGACCATGCCGCAAATTATCCTGCGGCGCGGGGCCGGCGCCTACATCTGCGGCGAAGAGTCGGCGATGATCGAATCGATCGAGGGCAAGCGTGGCATGCCGCGCCTGCGCCCGCCGTATGTGGCGCAGGTAGGCCTGTTCGGCCGGCCTACGCTGCAGCACAACTTTGAAACGCTGCACTGGGTACGCGAAATTCTCGAGCATGGCCCGCACTGGTTCGGCACCCATGGACGCCACGGCCGCAAGGGCTTGCGCTCGTTTTCGGTCTCGGGCCGGGTGCGCGAGCCCGGCGTCAAGCTGGCGCCGGCTGGCATCACGATCACGGAGCTGATCGAGGAATACTGCGGCGGCATGGCCGACGGCCACCAGTTTTATGCCTATCTGCCAGGCGGGGCGTCGGGCGGTATTTTGCCGGCGGCGATGAACGCCATTCCGCTCGACTTCGACACCTTGCAGCCGCACGGCTGCTTTATCGGCTCGGCGGCGGTGGTGGTGCTGTCGGACCAGGATACGGCGACGGCGGCGGCGCGCAATACGCTCAGGTTCTTCAAGCATGAATCGTGCGGACAGTGCACGCCTTGCCGCGTGGGTACCGCCAAGGCGCTCACGCTGATGGAGCAGCCACAATGGGACACGGTGCTGCTGGGCGAACTGTCGCAGGTGATGCGCGACGCGTCGATCTGCGGCCTCGGGCAGGCGGCGCCAAACCCGTTCGACTGCGTAATCAAATACTTTCCACATGAGCTGGTGACATCATGAACGCGATAACCAGATTGGGCCGCACTGCGCTGCAGGGCGCGGCCGTCAGTTTTGAAATGAACGGCCACCATGTCGAGGCCTTTGCCGGTGAAACCCTAATCGAAGTGGCCGCGCGCGAAGGAATCGACATTCCGCGTCTGTGCTACAAGGAAGGCATGGAAGCGGTCGGCAACTGCCGTTCGTGCATGGTGGAGATCGACGGCGAACGCGTGCTGGCGCCATCGTGCTGCCGCTACCCGGCCACGGGCATGAAGGTCACGACCGACAGTGCACGCGCCGTCGCCGCCCAAAAAATGGTGCTTGAACTGCTGTTGTCGGACATGCCGGAAACCGAATACACGCGCCACAATGAAGTGGATTTCTGGGCGCGCAAGCTGGCGCTGGGCAAACCGCGTTTCGCTGCGCGCAGCCAGCCGCGCCAGGATGCGTCGCATGCGGCGATCACGGTTAACCTGGACGCTTGCATCCAGTGTACGCGCTGCGTGCGCGCCTGCCGCGACGAGCAGGTCAATGACGTGATCGGCCTGGCGTTCCGGGGCGACCATGCGCAAATCGTGTTCGATATGGACGACCCGATGGGCAACTCCACATGCGTTGGCTGCGGCGAATGCGTGCAGGCCTGCCCGACCGGCGCCTTGATGCCGGCGCGCGAAGTGGCCTTGAGCGTGCCTGACAAAAAAGTCGACTCGGTGTGTCCGTATTGCGGTGTTGGTTGCCAGCTGACCTACAACATCAAGGACAACAAGATTTTGTTCGTGGAAGGGCGCGACGGCCCCGCCAACCATGAACGCCTGTGCGTGAAAGGGCGCTACGGTTTTGACTACGCCCACCATCCGCACCGTCTGACGGTGCCCTTGATCCGGCGCGCCGATGCGCCCAAGCGCGGCGACTTCACGATGGACCCGGACCGTGTGCTTGACGTGTTTCGCGAGGCGACGTGGGAAGAAGCGCTGGCGCTGGCCGGCGGCAAGCTGGCGTCGATTCGCGACACCTACGGCAAGCGCGCGCTGGCCGGCTTTGGCTCGGCCAAGGGCAGCAATGAAGAAGCCTACCTGTTCCAGAAGCTGGTGCGCACCGGCTTTGGCAGCAACAACGTCGACCATTGCACCCGTTTGTGCCATGCGTCGTCGGTGGCCGCGCTGCTCGAAGGAATTGGCTCGGGTGCGGTCTCCAATCCGGTGATGGATGTGACAAAGGCGGAAGTGGTCATCGTCATCGGCGCCAATCCGACGGTCAACCATCCGGTGGCCGCCACCTGGATCAAGAACGCCATCAAGAACGGGACCAAGCTGGTGGTGTGCGATCCGCGTCGCTCGGATTTGGCGCGCAGCGCGCACCGCTTCTTGCAGTTCAAGCCCGATACCGACGTGGCGCTGCTCAATGCGATGATGCATGTGATCGTCACTGAAGACCTGGTCGACAAGGACTTTATCGCCAGCCGCACGATTGGCTACGAAGAGCTTGAAAAGAACGTCGCAGGCTACAGCCCGGAACTGATGGCGCCGATCTGCGGCATCGATGCCGAGACCATACGCTACGTCGCGCGCCTGTACGCCACCTCCAAAGGGTCGATGATCCTGTGGGGGATGGGCGTTTCGCAGCACATCCACGGCACCGACAATGCGCGCTGCCTGATTGCGCTGGCCTTGATGACCGGTCAGATCGGCCGCCCCGGCACGGGTCTGCATCCGCTGCGCGGGCAAAACAACGTGCAGGGCGCGTCGGACGCGGGCTTGATCCCGATGATGTTCCCGGACTACCAGCGGGTCGACAATCCCGCCGCGCAAGCCAAGTTTGAAAAGGCCTGGGGCGTGGCGCTCGATCCGCAGCCTGGCTTGACGGTGGTTGAGATCATGCATGCGATCAAGCGCGGCGAGATCCGCGGCATGTACATCATGGGCGAAAACCCCGCCATGTCCGACCCCGACGCCAACCATGCGCGCGAGTCGCTCGCGGCGCTGGACCATCTGGTGGTGCAGGATATCTTTTTGACCGAAACGGCGTATCTTGCCGACGTGATTTTGCCGGCCAGCGCGTTCCCGGAAAAGACGGGCAGCTTCACCAATACCGACCGCCTGGTACAGATTGGCCGCCAGGCGATCGACCCGCCGGGACAGGCGAAGCAGGACTTGTGGATCATCCAGCAATTGGCCGGCAAGCTTGGCCTGGACTGGAACTACACCCACGTCTCGCAAGTGTTCGACGAGATGCGGCGCACGATGCCGAGCATTGGCGGCATCACGTGGGAGCGGCTTGAGCGCGAGAATTCGGTCACCTATCCATGCGCCGCAGAGGGCGATCCGGGTGAGCCGGTCGTGTTCACCGACGTGTTTCCGCGCGAAGGCGGCCGTGCGCGCTTTGTTCCGGCCGATATCATCCCGGCCGACGAACGGCCGGACGCCGAGTACCCGATGGTGTTGATCACCGGGCGCCAGCTCGAGCACTGGCATACCGGCAGCATGACGCGCCGCACGGCGGTGCTGGACGCGATCGAACCGGATCCCGTCGCGCTGGTGCACCCGCTCGACCTGGCGGCCATGAACGGCAAGCCGGGCGACGTGATCACGATCACCTCGCGCCGCGGGCAAGTTGTGCTGTATGCGCGGGCCGACGACAGCTCGCCGCGCGGTGCACTGTTTGTCCCGTTCTGCTATTACGAAGCGGCGATCAACCGGCTGACCAATGCGGCGCTCGATCCGTTCGGGAAAATCCCCGAATTCAAGTACTGCGCGGTGCGGGTGGCGCTCGGGGGCGAGGTGGAGCAGCAGGGCAGCTACGGCGGCGGGCAAGTCCTCGACGGCTTGCGCCTGCGGTGAACATGGCAGCGCACCCCGGCCGCTACCAGCCGCTCCTGTCCGACGCTAGGGCCGACCTGACGCATGAAGTCGAGGTTGTGGATGAACGCGGCCGCGTTTCGACGATCGCCATTCCGGCGGAGCGGGCGCTGACGGTGTACGTGGACAAGCGCGAACTGGTGACCTTGATGACGCTGGGTGGCGCGCCCGAGGCGCTCACGCTTGGCTATCTGCGCAACCAGCGGCTGGTCAAGTCGATGCAAGACATCGTCTCGGTACAGGTCGACTGGTCGGTCGATGCGGTGGCGGTCGTCACGCGCAGCGGCATTGCCAACGTCGAGGAGCGCACTTCCAAAAAAGTCGTGACGACCGGCTGCGGGCAGGGTTCGGTGTTCGGCGGCCTGATGGATGAAGTCGACCTGATCGCGCTGCCGCTGGACGCACGGCTGCGCCAGTCGGTGGTGTACCGGATCGTGGAGACGATCCGCACCCAGCAGTCGATCTACAAGCAGGCCGGTTCAGTGCATGGCTGCGCGCTGTTTTCCAGCAGCGGCGAGCTGCTGTATTTTGTCGAAGATGTGGGCCGCCACAATGCAGTCGATGCAATCGCCGGCAAAATGTGGCTCGATGATGTGGACGGCGGCGACAAGGTGTTCTACACCACCGGCAGGCTCACGTCCGAGATGGTCATCAAAGGCGCGCAGATGGGCATTCCATTTTTGCTGTCGCGCTCCGGGACTACGCAGATGGGGCATATGGTGGCGGGCAAGGTCGGCATGTCGCTGCTGGCGCGCTGCACCGGCAAGCACTTTTTGCTGCTGAACGGGCGCGAGCGGCTGGAATTCGAACCGGGCCTGCTCGACCCTCAGTTAAAGCCGCTCTGATGTTGGCCGCAACCGGCAGCGCTTTTGATCTGCTGCTGTCGGGCGACGCGCAGCTGTGGCGTATCATCTGGATCTCTGTCAAGACCAGCTTTACTGCGCTGCTGCTCGCGGCGCCGCTGGCGGTCGGCATCGGTTATGCGATTGCGAGCTTTCGCTTTCCCGGCCGGCGCCTGGTGATCTGGCTGGTGCAGGCGGCGCTGTCGCTGCCAACGGTGCTGGTCGGGCTGCTGCTGTATCTGCTGCTCTCGCGCCATGGGCCGCTCGGTTCACTGCAGCTGCTGTTTACGCAGGGCGGCGTGGTGCTGGGTCAGGTGGCTATTGCCCTGCCGGTGCTGGTGGCGTTCACGCTGGCGGCGGTGCAGGCGGCCGACCCGCGCTATGCGCAGACGGCTATTGCGCATGGTGCGTCGCGCTGGCGCACCATGCTGACCGTGCTGCACGAGGTTCGCTTTGGCGTGATGGCGGCGGTGATCAGCGGATTTGGGCGTGTGATTTCAGAGGTGGGATGCGCGCTGATGGTCGGCGGCAATATCGCGGGCGAGACGCGCACGATCACGACGGCCATTGCCCTGGAAACGAGCAAGGGCGAGTTTGCGCAGGGGATCGCGCTCGGGATGGTGTTGATCGCGCTGGCGCTGTTGATGAACGGCGCGCTCATGGTCCTGCAGGGTGACGCGCATGCGGTGCGGGGGCGCGCATGAGCGCCTTGCTGACGGTGGAGCGCTTGCGCAAGTTGCATGGGGCGCGGCTGCTGTTTGATATCGATGCGCTGGCGCTGGAGGAAGGTAGCGCGTATGTGCTCACCGGCGTCAATGGCGCCGGCAAGAGTACCTTGCTGCGCATGCTGGCGGGGCTGGAAGATGCCCAGGCGCAGGGTGTGGCGTGGTGTGGAAAGAGCGTGGTGCTGGCGCCGTATCCGCGCGCGCTGCGCGCCGCTGTCGTGTACGTGCATCAGCATCCGATCATGTTTTCGACGAGCGTGGCGCATAACGTCGGCTACGGGCTCATAGCGCGCGGAGTGGCAAAGGCGGAAGTGGCACGCAAGGTGAGCGAGGCGATGGATTGGGCGGGAGTTGGGCATTTGCGCGGCAGCGATCCGGCGACGTTGTCCGGTGGCGAGGTGCAGCGCGTAGCGCTGGCGCGCGCCAGGGTGCTGGAGGCGAAGTTGCTGCTGCTTGATGAACCGACGGCCAATCTGGACGGCGCGGCGCGCGAGCAGGTGATTGCGCTCATTCCGGCGCTGATTGCGCAGGGCAGTACGGTGGTGATGGCGTGCCATGACCGGGATTTGATTGGGTTGCCGGGCGTGCAGCGCTTGAAGCTGCGCGACGGAAAACTGGAGTATAAACAATGAGTGCCATCGGGAGTGCCATCGTGCGAGATCGAAAAGTGGACCGTAGGGCGGAAAAGCGGATCGCATTCCGCGTCGCATGCTCAGCATGGCGGAATGCGCTGCGCTTTTCCGCCCTACGGTTGGCGACGGTTGCCGCGCTGGGTTTGGGCGCAACTGCGCATGCCGAGCAAATCATCCGCCTCTCGACCACCACCAGCACCGAGAACTCGGGCCTGCTCGCCTACCTGCTGCCCGCTTTCGAGGTCAAAACCGGCGCCAAGGTCCATGTGATCGCCGTGGGCAGCGGCAAGGCGCTGGAACTGGCCAAGAATGGCGACGTCGACGTCACCCTGGTGCACGCCCGCGCAGCCGAAGATGCCTTCGTCGCGGCAGGCTATGGCGTGGGCCGGCGCGACGTGATGTACAACGACTTTATCGTCGCCTGCCCGGCGAGCGACCCGGCCCGCATCAAGGGTGGCAAGGATGTGATCGCGGCCTTTCGAAGAATCGCTGCCGCCAACGTCAAGTTCATTTCGCGCGGCGACAATTCCGGTACCGACGTCATGGAAAAAAGCTACTGGAAGCTGGCCGGCGCCATGCCGCCGGCGTCGCGCTACCTGTCAGCCGGCCTTGGCATGGGCGAGGTGCTGAACATGGCCGCCGAACTGCAAGCCTGCACCCTGGCCGACCGCGCCACCTACGCCACCTACCAGGCCAGGACCGGCCTGGCCGTAATGGTGCAGGGCGACCCGCGGATGTTCAACCCCTACGGCATCATTGCCGTCAATCCCGCACGCCACCCCGGCATCAACGACAAAGGCGCACGCGCGCTGATCGACTGGATCACGTCGCCGGAAGGGCAGGGCAAAATCGCGTCATTCCGGGTCGGCGGCCAGCAGTTGTTCGTCCCCAGCGCCTCAGTGCCCTGACGCACCGGAGGCCCCGATGCCCGTTTCCGAGCGCACTTTCTGGGCCGGGTAGCCGGCCCGGTCCAGCCGCGCGCGCTCGCTGGTGTCGGTGACTGAAAACAACCAGATGCCCAAGAAGCCCGCCGTCATGGAAAACAGCGCCGGTGAGGTGTAGGGGAATATCGCGGCCGGGTGGCCAAGTACGTCGACCCACACTGACTTGGACAGCACCGTCAGCACGAAGGCGCTGATCAGCCCCAGAAAGCCGCCGATGCAGGCGCCGCGCGTGGTGCAGTTGCGCCACAGTACCGCCATGAACAGCACCGGGAAGTTGGCCGAGGCGGCGATGGCAAAGGCCAGCGACACCATGAAGGCAATGTTCTGCTTCTCAAACACAATGCCCAGCACCACGGCCACGATGCCGAGCCCGACGGTGGTGATGCGCGACACCTTCAGCTCGTTCTCGCTGGTGGCCTTGCCATGCTTGAAAACCGTTGCGTACAAATCGTGCGAGACGGCCGACGCGCCCGACAGCGTCAGCCCCGCCACCACGGCCAGAATGGTGGCAAAGGCGACCGCGGACATGAACCCGAGGAAGACATTGCCGCCGACGGCATTGGCAAGGTGAATCGCCGCCATGTTATTGCCACCTAACATTTTCCCGGTCGCGTCGACAAAGGCGGGGTTGGTGCTGACCAGCACGATCGCGCCGAAGCCAATAATGAACGTGAGCACGTAGAAATACGCGATCCAGGTCGTTGCCCAAAATACCGACTTGCGCGCTTCCTTGGCGTTGGGCACGGTGAAAAATCGCATCAGGATGTGGGGCAAGCCAGCGGTGCCGAACATGAGCGCCATGCCGAACGAAATGGCCGAAATGGGATCGGTGATGAACGTGCCCGGCCCCATGATGGCTTGCTTTTTCGGATGCACGGCCACGGCCTGGGCAAAGAGCGCCTCCGGGCTGAAGTTAAATTGCATCAGCACCACAAAGGCCATGAAGCTGGCGCCCGACAGCAGCATGCCGGCCTTGATGATCTGGACCCAGGTGGTGGCGGTCATGCCGCCAAAGAGCACGTACACCATCATCAAGCTACCGACGATGACGACCGCGATCCAGTAGTCAAGCCCGAACAGCAGCTTGATGAGCTGGCCGGCGCCCACCATTTGCGCGATCAGGTAAAACGCCACCACCACCAGCGTGCCCGAGGCGGCAAACGTGCGGATGGGCGCTTGCCCGAAACGGTAGGCGGCAACGTCGGCAAAGGTGAAGCGGCCCAGGTTGCGCAAGCGTTCGGCCATGAGGAAAGTGATCACGGGCCAGCCGACCAAAAAACCGATGGAGTAGATCAGGCCGTCGTAACCGTTCAGGAAGACCGCCGCCGATATGCCCAGAAAGGAGGCGGCCGACATATAGTCGCCGGCAATGGCCAGGCCATTCTGGAAGCCGGTAATGCCCCCGCCCGCCGTGTAAAAGTCCGATGCCGAATTAGTGCGCTTGGCCGCCCACTTGGTGATAAACAGCGTGGCGAGCACGAACGCGCCGAACATGCCGATGGCAACCCAGTTGCGCGCCTGCTTTTCGGTCTCGCCGATGACGTCGGCGCCGAACGCCGCGCTGGCGACGGCGAGCAATGCGGCGCCGACAGCGGCTGCTGCCAACAGTGGGCGGCGCATCAGAGGACCTCCCGATGGATGGCCGCGGTCAAATCGTCATAGCGCTTGTTGGCATGGCGCACATAAATGCCGGTGATGAGGACGGTGAACAAAATGACAAACAGGCCGACCGGGATGCCGGTCGTGGTGACGCCGTCGCCGAGACGGATGCTGAGCGCTTCCTTGTCAAAGGCGATCAGCAGGATGAAGCCGTAATACACCACCAGCATCGCGAACGCCAGCAGCCAGCCGAGCCTGGTTCTATCCTTAACCAGCTGAATGTAATGCGGGTTCGTTTCAATCCTGTGCACAATGTCCTGGTCCATGGCAGCTCCCGAAGTCACGGCGCGCGTCGCACACCTTGCCAATTCGACCGTCCGCGCGCGCGGTCAGTTCCGTATCCCGGCGTCTGGTGCCATACTATCGCCAGCGTGGTTTAAGAAATCTCAACGAATGGAGGCGGCATGAAGGTATTAATTTTTGGCGCTACCGGCATGGTGGGTCAGGGCGTGCTGCGCGAGGCGCTCGCCGCGCCGGACGTTGAACTGGTGCAGACGATCGGGCGCGCGCCGACCGCGCAACAGCACCCGAAACTGCGCGAGGTGGTGCATGCCGACATGTGGCATTACGAGGGCATCGAGGCGGAGCTGGGCGACTTTGACGCCTGCTTCTTTTGCATCGGCGTCACCTCGTCGGGCATGGCTGAAAAGACCTACGCGCACCTGACATATGACATGACGCTGGCCGCCGCCGAGGTACTGGCCAGGGTCAATCCGCGCATGGCGTTCGTGTATGTGTCGGGTGCAGGGGCCGACAGTAGCGAGACCAGCAAGATCATGTGGGAGCGGGTGCGCGGCAAGACCGAGAACGCCTTGCTCAAGCTGCCGTTCCGGGCGGTCTATATTTTCCGGCCCGGCATGATCCAGCCGCTCGACGGCATCAAGTCCAAGACGGCCGCGTACCGGATTTTCTACACGCTGACCAAGCCCTTGCTGCCGCTGCTGCGCTCGGCAATGCCCCGCTACGTGCTGAGCACGCGGCAAGTGGGGCAGGCGATGCTGGCCGTGGTGCGCAGCGGCGCGCAAAAGCGCGTGCTTGAAAGCGCCGACATCAGCGTGCTCGGCAAAGCGTGAAGGCATGGCGCGCCGCTATCACCACAATGTGTATGTGATCGAGCTGGCGTATGACGTGATTTACGAGGCGCGCTTTAAAAAATCGAATCCCGATTATGAGCGCGGCAAGCCTTGCGTGTACGTGGGAATGACGGGCCTGAGTCCCGACCTGCGCTTTGACAAGCACAAGGCGGGGATTCAGGCAAACAAGTTTGTTCAGGAGTATGGCTTGCGGCTGATGCCGGAACTGTACGCCATCTATAACCCGATGCCCTACCGCGGCGCGGCCGAGATGGAGGTGGAGCTGGCCATCGCGCTGCGCGAGGCCGGCTACGGGGTGTGGCAGGCGTGACAGGCCACACTCTCGATCAAGGGTTTTTCACCATGTCCAGCGCGTCGAACGCGTAACCTGGACTGAGGTAGCCGGTGCCGCCGGAACCGCTGATGACTGACAGGTACAGGGTATTGTCGCCGACCACGAGCGCGCTGGCTGGCACGCTGAAGCTGTAGCGCGTATTGTTGCCCCGGTAAGTGCCCACCGTGAGCGTGCGGCTGGTGGGCTGGGTGGATGCGCTCTGGTTTGCCGCGTACCAGTTGTTCACCTGCACTTTGGGCCGCCCGCCGCCGAATGCGGTTGTGATGCCGATCCGAATGGTGGACGGGGCAATGTCCGCCTGCGTCAGCCGGAATTTGACGACCAGACTGCCGTTGACGTCTTTCCATTGATAGGCGGGAAAGCCGGTAGCCGGGCTGGACGTACCGATGACAAAGGGCGCCGTGGTCCATGCACTGATGCGAACGTCCGACGGGTGCATGCTGGTGACCTTGCTGCCGTTGAGTAATTCGGCAGGCGAGCCATCCCACGCGCCGATGCGCCACACCGGCGCCGTGCTTGCCGGGTCGCCACTGACGGCAATTGCCGCCATGGCGCTGGTCTTGCCGGCGGTAACGACCACGCTGCGCGTGTCAACCGCCAGTTCATTCTTGTACAGCTTGGCCGTGTAGGTACCGGGCAGCATGCCGCTGCTGTCGAACTCGCCGTCGGCGCGCACCGTGCTCCAGTACTGGGCGGTGGTGTTGGAAAAGCCGATCGTATAGTCGACGCCGCTCACGCGACCGCTGGCCACCGATCCGGTCACCCGGCCGCGCGCCGATGGCGCCGTGTAGCCGGTCAGTCCCATGTCGGCGAACCAGCTGGTGTCGAGCGCCGCCGGCGCGCCGCCGCCGTTAAATACCAGCGTATAGGCGTTCAGGATATTGGTGCGGTAGGCCTCGGTTTGCGCTTCGCCGTAGTTGATGATGTAGGTCAGTTCCTGGTTGGTGCTGGTCACTTGATTGAGCAGGCTGCGGTAGAACGGTCCGCCGGAATTGCCTTCGTTGTTATCGCGTACCATCCACATGCCCACGCCAGTGCCGGTGGCGCCGAAGTAGCGCCAATCCTTCAGGCGCATGTTGGCGTAGTGTTTGGAACGGGTTTCGCCGTTGGCCTGGGCGAAGATGTCGCCCGATTCGATGGTCTTGACCGTTGCGCGCAAGTCGCCTGCGGTGTTCCCGTTCGGCAGCACCGCAACCGGAATGCGCACGATGAAGCGCGCCAGGTTCAGCGTATCTGGCTCCACGTCGAAGATGGTGGCCATGTAGATGTCCGCGTTGCCGCGCCTGGCCAGGTAGTAGTGGGTCAGGCCGGCGCTTTTGACGGACACCTTGATATGGTCAGCATCCACGTTGGCGGCGCTCACGCTGACCGCGCTGATGCCCTTGTACAAAAAGTCGAAACCGGAATTGAGCTGGCTTCCGCGCGAAGCGTCCTGGTATTGCACACCCTTGTAGACCATTGAGGCGATGTCGCCCGCCGACTGGGTGCTGGCGCCCGTATCGTTGCGCCGGATCTTGAATACGAGTCCGGCGCCGGTATCGATGGTGTAGAAATTGATGTCTTGCGACAGGCCGAATGAGCTTGATGCGGTGGGGGCCGCTGGCGCTGGGACCGGTACCGGTGCCGGTGCTGGGGCCGGTGCTGGGGCTGGCGCTGGTGAAGGTGCGGGAACCGGCGCAGGGGCCGGCGCAGGCGCCGGCGCAGGCAGAATCACAGGCGCCGGCACCGGCGCGGGTGCTGGCTTGAGCACAATGACAGGTGCAGGTGCAGGTGCAGGTGCAGGTGTCGGCACAGGCGCAGAATTAGGCGCAGGCGCCGGTGCAGGTACCGGCGCGGGCAGGATCACAGGCAGCGGTACTGGCGCAGGGGGCAGTGGCGGCGTTGGCAATGGCATCGGTGCAGGCACCGCTGCCGGCACAGGTGTTGGCACCGGTGCTGGCACTGGCGCTGGCGTGGCCATTGGCGAAGGTTCCGGCGCGGGCGCGGGCATGGACTCGGGAGCTGGCGCCGGGGGCGGGGCCGAAACCGAGACCGGTACAGGCGCCGATTCCGTTACAAGGGCCGGCGGCAAAACCGGCGCGGGCGCCGCCAAGGAGGACTTGCTCGCTGACGAACCGCCGCCACAGGCGGTCAGGATTGCTAGCGCCAGTGATCCCATAACGCGCTTGTTGATTGTGCGGATATCCACGTGTTTTTCCCGGTCGGCTGTGCGCCGAATGACTGTCAAACCGGGGAGTATTCAGAAGGACTGCGCCTGGGTCAACCCAGGTTGTGGTGAAAATAAACGAATAGGGGCGAAATTAAAAATTTCATGGATGATGCTAAAAACGTCATGTCGCCGGGCCGATATGGGAGGCTAAAATATGGCAGGCATGACCATCACTCATGACGGTCATGCTGTAACAGTGCAGCGTGAAAGGCTTTAACGGCAGCGATGGCGCAGCGGCGAGTGAAGGGCAATCAGCGCGTACTCTGCAACAAGAAACTCTCCTGTCTGCAGCTGTTGTACGAGCGCTTGATCTCGCCGTTGCTGCAAGTGCGGGCAGCTCCTTCGCGGGTAAAGCAGGCGTGCACTTCGCGCAAAAAGCGCCCGCCGTCGCCGCAAAACGGCAGCACGCTGTCGACCGGCATGCCGGGATTGGCAGCGCGGAACAGCTGCACGAATTCGCCCGGGGTCGCGCGCACGGGCGCAGCCGGCTGCTGGTACGGCTTGGGAATGGCCAGCTTGTCTTTCAGACTGGACGACAGCTTGAAATACGCGGCCGGGTCAAGTCCCGAGCATGTTCCATGTTCGTCCCACTCGTGGCCGATCAGCTTGGGCGAAGGATAAATGGCCGCGTAGCTTTCGCGCACCGCAGTCGGCAGCTTTTCAATCGAACACTTTTGCGGATAGCCTTTTTCGAACTGAGGCCACAAGCCATGCAGCACAAAGCCCAGGCCGCGACCGCACTGGCCGGGATCCTTGTGCGTGGCGCAAAACGAGGGCGACCAGCTCAGGGCCACCGCGTAGTAATCGAACTGGCCTGGCGCGGCGGCGCGCTGCGGTTTGGCCTGGGCGAAGGCGGCGGCAGTGCACAAGGCGGTAATCAACAGCAGCTGGCGGGAAGTAGTCATATTGTTTTTTTCATTGTTAGTAATGTGATCGTCAAAGTTGCGGTGCAATCATGAGAGCAAGTCGCCTGTTACTACGTCTACATGTGAATGTGTAACCAAGGCCACCTAACTTGCCCGTGCCTGTCAGTGCGCATCGTAACGATGGCGCTTGAAAGTACGCCGTCGATGCCGTCGATCAGAAGCTGTTCCCGCTCGACGAATTTTTTGCGCATCGCCGCGTCGGGTTCCCACAGGACAGCTTCCTTGCACTCCATGAGCGCCGCGCGCTCCGCCAACACCCTTGGATGATTGAACAGCCAGCGGGTAAACGCAATGCTGTCGGGCTGGTTATGCCAGTACATGCCATACATCCGAACGTAGTCGGTTGCGGTCTCGGGTTCAGCCATGCTGGTCCCGTGCCAGATCGCGAGCGGCGCCGGATTTGGATTCCCGGCAAGGATTTCAGCGATGTAGAGGTTTGCGGCAAAGCCGCGCCGCAAGGCTGTGGCGGCAGCTATCCAGTCATTGCGCTGCATTTGGCACAGGGCCAATTCATAGTAGTACGGTGGGTAACTCGGTGCCTCTGCCTCCAACACAAATCGGGCGTGGTCGAGATCACCGGCTCGCAAAGCCTCGGAACCGAGCAAAAAGCGCACGCCCTGGTTGTCGCCCGGATTGCGAGCTAACATGAGTTCGATGATGATTACGGCGTCCTTGTGCCGGCGCAGGCGCATGTACGATAGCAGCGCGATGTGCATGGCGCGCAGGTAAGGCCGGTTGTCGAGGTGCCCCCATTCGATGCGACCTGTGAAGCCTTCGGGAATATGACGATTCGCTACGCTCAGACCCAGCAAGGCAGCGTCGAGCGCTTTCTTGGGCTTGCCTTGGCGGTGCCAGTGGGAGGCGATGTGGGCGTGCACGTCGACCAAATCCGGCGCCTCGGCAAGCAGCCGACTGAGAGAGGTAAGATATCGCGCATCGTTGAGTTCACCCGAATCGTGCGCGTCGAGCAGCCCGTCAAATTCGGCCAGAAGGCCGTCGTAACAGTCGTCCGGGTAAGTGAAGGCGCCAGACTCGGCATCGAAGGTTTCGAACTGTAATGGCATAGGTGGCTAAGCGTGGATTGTGGGCGGCGACGACGAATTTCCCAGCGCGACATGGGAGTGACGCCAAAAATGCATTCAACACTTCCGGGTTTTTCTACATCAAAATCACGTCGTACTGCTCCTGGTGATAAGTCGACTCCACCTGCAGCGAAATGCGCTTGCCGATGAAGTCCCCCAGCATCGCCAGGTGCTGCGACTCCTCTTCCAAAAACAAGTCCACCACTTCCTGCGACGCCAGAATCCTGAACTCGCGCGGGTTGAACTGCTTCGCTTCGCGCATCAGCTCGCGCAAGATCTCGTAGCAGATGGTGCGGCTGGTCTTGACCTGGCCCTTGCCCGCGCACGCAGGACAAGGCTCGCACAAGATATGCGCGAGCGACTCGCGCGTGCGCTTGCGCGTCATTTCCACCAGTCCCAGCGCCGAAAAGCCCGACACCGACACCTTGGTGCGGTCGCGCGACAAGGTTTTTTTCAATTCCTGCAGCACCGCATGGCGATGCTCGTTATTGTCCATGTCGATGAAGTCGAGGATGATGATGCCGCCCAGGTTACGCAGGCGCAGCTGGCGCGCGATCGCATGCGCCGCTTCCAGGTTGGTCTTGAAAATGGTGTCGGCAAAATTGCGCCCGCCGACAAAGCCGCCCGTGTTGACGTCGATCGTCGTCATTGCCTCGGTCTGGTCGACGATCAGGTAGCCGCCGGATTTCAGGTCCACGCGACGCCCGAGCGCGCGCAGGATTTCTTCCTCCACGCCATACAGGTCGAACAGCGGCCGCTCGCCGGTGTAGTGCTGCAGCCGCGTCAGTTCGCTCGGCGTGTAGGCCTGCGCGAACTCGACCAGCTTCTGGTGGTTCTCACGCGAGTCGACCTGGATGCTGGCCGTCTCGTCATGCACAAAGTCGCGCAGCACGCGCTGGGCCAGGTTCAGGTCCTGGTACAGCAGGCTGGTGGCAGGGCGCGTGCGCGCACCGTTGACGATCGCGCTCCAGGTCTTGCGCAGGTAGTCGACGTCGGCCGCCAGGTCGGTGTCGGACGCTTCCTCGGCCATCGTGCGCACGATGTAGCCGCCTTTTTCTTCGGGCGGCAGCAAGCCCTGGAGCCGGTTGCGCAGCAGTTCGCGTTCCGACTCCTTTTCGATTTTTTGCGAGATGCCGATGTGCCGGTCCTGCGGCAAATACACCAGCATGCGCCCCGCGATCGAGATTTGCGTCGACAGGCGCGCGCCCTTGGTTCCGATCGGGTCCTTGATCACCTGGACGGTGAGCACCTGGCCGTCGAACAGCACCTTTTCGATTGGCGTGGGCGGCAGGTTGGGCGTCTCGTGGCTGCGCGCTTCCCAGATGTCGGCCACGTGCAGGAACGCGGCGCGTTCCAGGCCAATGTCGATGAAGGCCGACTGCATCCCCGGCAGCACCCGCACCACCTTGCCGGAATAGACATTGCCGGCCAGGCCGCGCGTCAGCGTGCGCTCGATGTGGAGTTCTTGCACGGCCCCTTGCAAGATGAGCGCCACGCGCGTCTCTTGCGGGGTGATGTTGATGAGGATGTCTTCGTTCATGGTCCGCCGCAGCCAAATGTGCAAGCCATGATCATACACGGCCACGGGCGTGGCCGGGGCAGGGCTTATGCCAGGGGAATGCCGGCCTTGCGCAGCAAGGTCGCCGTTTCATACAGGGGCAAACCCATGATGCCGGAGTGGCTGCCGTCGATATGCTCGACGAACAGCGCGGCCAGGCCCTGGATGCCGTAGCCGCCCGCCTTGTCATACGGTTCCTGCGTGGCGCAATAGGCCCTGATGGACGCGGCCGAGAGCGTGGCAAAGCGCACCTGCGACACCTGCGTGAGCTGTTCGACCAGGTTTTGGTGATGCACCGCGATCGAGGTCAGTACCTGGTGGGTGCGCCCGGAGAGGCGCGCGAGCATGGCTTCGGCTTCAGCCTTGCCGGCTGGTTTGCCGAGGATTTCGCCGTCCAGCGTGACGGTGGTGTCGGCCGCCAGCACGGGGCGAATGGTCAGGCGCCGGGTCTGCACCATGGTCCAGGCAAAGGCCGCCTTTTCGCGCGAAACGCGCGCCACATAGTCGATCGGTTCTTCGCCTGGCAACACCAGTTCGGTGACGTCCGGTCCGCGCGGGGTGTCGTTGCGCAGCATGAGCAGCTCGAATTCGACGCCGATCTGGCGCAGCAGTTCGCGCCGCCGCGGGCTCTTGGAGGCAAGGTAAATTTTCTTCTCGATTGGTTTCATCGATTTCGCTTTTCAGACCCGATGGTAGGGGTGATTTTGTGTGATTGACCACGCCCTGTACAACTGCTCTGCAAGCATAACACGCACCATGCCGTGGGGGAGCGTCATAGAACTGATGCGAATAAGCCCCTCGGCGCGCGCCTTCAGTTCGGGATCGAGGCCGTCGGCCCCGCCGATCAGGAACGCGGTGTCGCGTCCTTCTTGTTGCCAATTAAGTAATTGCTGGGACAGCCCCACACTGGTGAGGTCTTTTCCGCGCTCATCGAGGGCGATGATGCGCACGTTCTTGGGCAGCGCGGCCTCGATGCGCTCGCGTTCGAGCGCCATCGCGGTGGCCGCCGTCTTGCTGCCGGAACGCTCGACCGGCTTGATTTCCTTGAGCACGATGCGCAGCTCGGGCGGCATGCGCTTCGTGTACTCGACAAAGCCGGTTTCGATCCAGGCCGGCATCTTGTGGCCGACCGCAGCAATGATCAGCTGCACCGGCGCTTACTCCGCGACTTTTTTAGCCACGCGCTTGATAACCTTTTTTTCAGGCACAGCGTCAGCCGGGGCCTTGGCAGCTTTTACGCGCGGTGTAGGCACGCGTTTTGGCGGCAGGTCCTTGAGCGCCTTGACTGCGGCAGCTTCCGACTTGGTCGGCGCGATCTTGACGACCTTGCCAACCGGCGTGGCCGCTTTTTTGGCGGCTGCCCGCTTTGGCTTGGCCAGGGCCGTGACGTCGGCCTTTTTGACCGGCGTCTTGCGTTCGCGCACAGGCTTGACTTCAGGTGCTTCCTGGGTCGAGGCGAGGTGCTTGGACTTCGGCTTGGCGATGGCGATTTCGGTCGCCTCCGCGGTGCCCTTGCGCTTGGCGGCGCCCAGCTTGACCGGCTTGTCGCCCCAGATTTCCTCGAGACGGTAGTACTGGCGAATGGCCGGCTGCATGATGTGGACGATCATGTCGCCCAGGTCGACCAGCACCCATTCGCCCGTGTCTTCGCCCTCGACGCCGATGACGTCGCCGCCGGCATCCTTGACCTTGTCGCGCACTGAAGCTGCCAGCGCCTTGGTCTGGCGATTCGACGTGCCCGAGACCACCGCGATGCGGTCGAACAGGCTGGTCAGGTGCACGGTATCGAATACCTGGATGTCCTGGCCTTTGATGTCCTCGAGCGCGTCGACGACGAGGGTTTGCAGTTTTTTAATATCCATTAGATTTTGTATAAATTATGTTGTTGAATATAGTCTAGCACTACCGGGGAGATAAGCGAGTTTGCCTGTTCTCCGCGTTGTAACGCCGCACGGACCTGGGTAGATGAGATGTCCACGGCCAGGTTTTCCGCCAGCAGCGCGTGGCCAGACGGGGTATTGCGAAGCTGCGCCAGGCTGCCCTGGCGCTGATCAATTTCTTCGGCCACCGCTTCGGGAAGCGCCGCCTCGGCCAGCGAATAGCCCGGGCGCGCAGCCACGCCGATATGGGCCAAATCAAACAGGGCGCGCCAGTCGCGCCAGGTATCAAGATGCTGCAGCTGGTCCGCGCCCATCAGGAACACGAGCGAGGCGTCGGGTCCCAGCTCTGCGCGCACATTGCGCAAGGTGTCGATGGTGTAGGTCGCGCTGCTGCGTTCAATCTCTTGCCGGTCGACGGTGATGGCCGGCGTCGCTTGCGCGAACGCCAGTTCGACCATCCGGACGCGGTCTTGGGCAGGGGCGCGCAGGGCGCTCTTCTGCCACGGGTTCCCGGCCGGGATGATGCGCAGCTGGTCGCTCTGGAGCAGGTTTGCAAACAGGGCGCCGAGCGCCACATGGCCGTTATGAACCGGGTCGAAACTGCCTCCCAGCAGCGCGACGCAAAACGTCACGTCTGCAGCCAGTCGCGATGGACCAGGAAGTCGGTGTACAGCGCGTGCTCGGCGCTGCCTGCTTCCGGCTGCCAGTCGTAGCGCCATTTGACGACGGGCGGCATCGACATCAGGATCGCTTCGGTGCGGCCGCCCGACTGCAGGCCGAACAAGGTGCCGCGGTCGAACACCAAGTTGAATTCAACGTAGCGGCCGCGCCGGTAAGCCTGGAAATCGCGTTCGCGCTCGCCGTACGGCTGGTGCATGCGCTTTTCCAGGATCGGCAGGTAGGCCGTCAAGAAGCTATTGCCCACGCTTTGCAGCATGGCATAACTGGCGTCAAAACCAGGCGCGTTGAAGTCGTCAAAGAAAATGCCGCCCACGCCGCGCGGCTCCTTGCGGTGCTTCAGGTAGAAATACTCGTCGCACCACTTTTTAAAGCGCGCGTGCAGGTCGTCGCCGAACGGGGCGAGCGCATCGCGGCAGCTCTGGTGAAAGTGGCGCGTGTCGTCTTCAAAACCGTAGTAGGGCGTCAGGTCCATGCCGCCGCCAAACCACCAGACCGGCTCCTGGCCCTCGGCGGTGGTGGTGAAAAAGCGCACGTTCATGTGGACCGTGGGCGCGTACGGGTTGCGCGGATGGAGCACCAGCGACACACCCATTGCTTCCCACGAGCGGCCCGCCAGTTCCGGGCGCCCGGCGGCGGCTGAAGGCGGCAGGTTCGCGCCCATCACGTGCGAAAAATTACAGCCGCCGCGCTCGAAGACATTGCCTTCCTCGATTACGCGCGAGACGCCGCCCCCGCCTTCGGGGCGCTCCCACGCATCGCGCAGGAAGCTCTTGCCGTCGACAGTTTCGAGCGCGAACACTATGCGCGACTGAAGATCGAGGAGCCAGGCCTTGACGGCTGCGGGTGTGGGAATTGACATGCGGACGGGATCGGGGAATAAAAAAGCGAGGACGAATTGTACACCGCCCGGGGCTTTTATGATATAGGGCGAGCAGCGGGGGACATTGGCCGCCCGGCAGGGTGGAAAAGCGCGCGGCGCGCCTGCCACCAGTCGGTGGCGCAGGCCCGAGTTGCCAAGCCCTGGTCAGGGATCTGCATCGATTTGCAGCGGCATTGCGCGCGCCGCGCGAAAGGCGGCCAGTACAGCTGGATCGCTCTTGTACAGCGCAGCCATCTTCGCTTCGTCGGCGGTGACGTCGTTGCATTTGTACTTGCGCATGGCGGCGGCAAGCTCCTGCATGGCTTGCTTGTCGGCGCCGGCTTCACCGGCCAGCTGCTTGCAGATGACAATGCGGTTAATCAGCGCCTTTACCTTGGGCGGCTGGCTTTTTTTCAGTTCCGGGATGATATCGTCGTTTGCCATGGCTGGCAGCGAAACTGCCAAGATTGAAAGAATGCAGATTGAATGCTTAAGCATGGAACCCTCCTCAAGGGATGGTGGTCGGCTTGCTTGCGTCGCGCGCCGGGAGCGCACATGACCTATCATAGGGAGCTGCCTGGGCCGAGTCGAACAGTCTTGGTGGCAGCTGCGGCACGAAACGCCGGTTGGCGCGCTATTCCAACAAATTGCTTCAACGACAGCCAAGCATTCGCCGAGACGGACTAGTCAGACGCGCTCAGGGTCGCAGGCCGGTAGCCGTTCCTGGTGTACGAGGAGAAAGTTTCATTGTAGTATTGCCCGCATTCCAGGCGGGCGTCTACAACCAGGCACGACATGACCACATTCCTTTTTCTGCAAAAATTCGACGGCGGCGTGCCGGTCAATCTGCCATACGGTCCATTGATGGCGCGGCTTTCCCAAGTTGGCCAAGTCGGTCGAGGGCGCGGCGATCTGGAAGTCGCGTTGCCGGTCGATACCATGGCTGCAACTTGCACGGTCATCGGCAGCGTCAACGATGGTGTGGCATGCATTGGCTTCGAGCGCCCCCCGTTTCGACGCTGCGCTGCGAGAACTGGTGTGGGATTGCATGGCGCAATTTGGCTGCGCAGTGTTCGACGACACGCTCGACACCGTCTACACAACGCCGCAGGGCAGGGCTGATTTGCCGGCCAGCTTGCTGCGCGCGTGCCAACCGGGCGCGCGCCGGGTCACCAGTGCCCAGCAGCTATGGCCAGAGGACTTCGAGATCGGTCAGCAAGGCCCGGCGCGTCCGGCATTGCGCTATTCAAATACCAATCCCAACGGCCCGGATCTTCAACCTTTCGACTATGCAGGAGACAATGGACGTGACTTGTATCTTGCCATCGGCATGCGTGCGCCGGCATGCAATCCTGGCACCTTGCGGGTGCTGCGCAACGTGGAATTGCGGGTCGATGCGGCGATCAGCGCCAATGATTCGTACGCCAGCGTGTACCGCTACAGCGAGCATGAAACCTCATTGCTGGTGCTCGAGTCGCCCAAGGCAGGCGAGCTGAAAAACCGGGCGACGATTGTCAGCCCGCCGCCCAGTGACCAGGTCAAGCCAGCCGATTTCGTGGCCGATCGGGGCGTTTTTGACAGCGAAGCCGTGCAAACCGATGAATTCATTCGGTATGCCCTGGCGAAGTACGCGCTCACGTTCGATGCCGGCATGCCGGGTATCGCCACGCTGGCCGGATTGCTCGACCAGGCGCACGCGGCGTACGCTGCTGAGCGCGATCGGCAGGGCGCCGGCGCCGCCTTTGTTAGCATCGGAGCGACGGCGTGGGCCAAAAAGGCGGGCGGCTATCTGGGGCACTTCATCGCACAACAGGTCGGCGCGCAATGGGGGTATATCACGCGGGCGCAACAGCGTCTGCTGGTGCTGCGCACCCTCGACGGGCGCATTTGCTGTCCGCATCACCTGGTGCTTGACCACGTCATCAACGGGCCGGGCGACAGCATCGTTCCCTTTGTCGGCGCACTCAAGCGTGATGAAACGATCGTCGTGCTGCGCGGCGAGGATCTCGTGCGTCAGATCCCGGTGCTGTGCGAGCAATTGCGCGGCGTAGGCCAGTTCGACGGTGGGAGCGACCTGCCATTTGCGCACCAGCTCGCGCGCGACAAGCTCGATTTCAGCGTTTCCTCGTTGCACTACCTTGATGATTACCTGGCCGCTGTGGCGCTCCGCTTGGGGGAGCTGTCCGACCAGGCCTTCACCGATGTGATACTGGCCGCGGGCGCCTATCTCGGCGAGACAATCCGCGCTGACGCCGCAGATGCCGGCCATTGGCGATGGATGACTTACGAGCATGTGGCTGGTCGGGACCCGGGATTCGCCCGGTTGAGACCGCGCGAAATAGGACTGCTTGCCATTTTGGAAAGCACGGAACAGATGCTCTTTCCGTTTATTCATGTGGCAGCGCTCCTGGATGGCTTGGCACGCGCGACTGCTTACGACTATGCGCGCACGTTGGGCGTAACAGGCGGCAAGGCCATTCCTGCTGAGAATGTCCAGAAAAGTGTTCAGGCCCAGGACGAAAGCCCCGCCGCGCGCTCTGCCAGGCATGCCGAGTGGTCTGAGCAATGGCATCGCGAGGAGCAACAGTTGGATGGGGTCGCTTCCTTGGTGATACTGTCGCTGCAGGTGCTCAACATGCTGGTGCTGGCCTATGGCGTGTACGCGGCATTGTCGTCGTTTGCTGGCGCCGCCCCTGCCATGGGGTTGGTAAAGCGCCTGTTTTACGGTGTATGGATCAGCGGCCCGAGCTTATTTCTGGCAGCCTGCTTGTTTAAAATCGAGCGGCGCTTTTTGCCCAAGGCCGCGATGTTGTTTGGCGGCGTTATGCTGATGTGTTTTGGCGTGGGCGCCTATGGCAGCAACCTTGCGCCAGAATTGGAGCCTGAGAATTTGACGGTGTTTCTTTTGGTGCCACTGGCGCAGTTTGTTTGGGCGGGAGGCTGGATGCTGCTTATGCGACCGTATGTTGAGGAAGCTTGAGCAGCGGGGCGATCAAGCTTGCAGCGAACAAAGTGTTTTGCTTGATGCGAGCAATTCGACGGACCCGGGCAATCGCTCAGATGCGCTCAACCTCGCGTGCCGAAAATAAAATACTTCCATGCGAACTTTCGAAATCCGCAACCTCGATACCAATGTCTCGCAGCGAGTCTGCAGACCGGTCATAAAAGACCATTCCCCCGGTTGGGAATGGAAACCCCGCTTCGATTGACAGATTGACCGGTTGCCAGAATCGAAGCGAAACTTCGTCGTCGTGGTGACGCAAGCGCATCTGAATAAATGACTGACGCGGCTCGTCCCAGTCGATGACGTATTTGAACTCCACAAGACGGTAATGGTTCGGGCAGTCGAGGATAGGATGGATCTTATGTTCAAACATGTTCCTCTGCAAATCGTAGTGGTTGTCAGGCCGGGTGATTTTCACCACGATCCGTGTAGTGCTGCCTCGGCGATATCGCGAACTCGCGCCATCGTAATGCCGTGTTGCTGTTCAGTAGCAAGTTGATGGGTTTCGGGTTCGACAGAAATACACGGACGTTCGCCGAACGGCATGGTTTGCAGCGACGCTTTCAAACTCAATGTGGGGAAGGGATACGGCAGCGCGCTTTGCAGCCATGCAAAGTACGGTGGCTCATTCTCCCGGCCTACGCTGTCCCACAATTCGCACACCCGATTAAAATTTTTCTCGCTCAAAGACACCCAAGCGAGCCAAACAAACGGATCCGGTCCATCTATTACCGGGATGATGATGCGGCCAAGGATGAAGAAGTGTTGACGATCGATGACGCACTGGTCCGAAGATAGCTCTGTGCGCCGGTCGCGTTCGTCAGGTGGGATCGAATTCCACAGCGCCGGGGCGTTGGGTCCCAGGCACATTGGCAGTTGATCATGGTATTGGCCGCACGTGGCGCACTGGAAGCCTGCCATCAGTTTGTACTTTCCGTGTGCAAGGGGTTTTCGGTGTAGGCGCGTGCTTCACGGCGCTTCGTGGCAGACCGCCTCGATGTTATGGCCGTCCGGGTCCCGCACGAATGCGCCGTAGTAGTTTGGATGGTAGTGCGCGCGGATGCCGGGCGGGCCGTTGTCGATGCCGCCCGCTTCGATCGCTGCCGCGTAAAATGCATCAACCAGCGCGCGCGTGGTGACGCGAAAGGCAATGTGGATGGGTGGCTTGTTCGGCTCGCCGCCGAGGATCCAGAAGTCCGGCATGGGCGCGACGCCCAAGCCGGCGACATCGGCGCCGCCGGTAACGCTGGCGGGAAATTCCTTGAGGACGGCATAGCCGATGGGTTTTAGTGCTGCGGTGTAGAAGGATTTGCTTTTCGCGAAGTTGCTGACGGTGACGCCGGTGTGATCGATCATGTTTTCTCCATTGGTGGGGAAGCGATTGACGAGCAGTGAGAGGGGATGAGTATAAGCCGGTTGGGGGTGTTGTGGTCAACGTGGCGCAGACCTTCGGCGGATTGCATCCGCCCTACGATGGGCCGGTGGTGGCCTTGTGTACGGAGGTTGCCATCGGCCAGAAGTCAACGTGGGGCGTGCCTTCGGCGGATTGCATCCGCCCTACGATGGTTCTGCGGTGGCTTTACGTAGGGCGGATGCAATCCGCCGAAAGTGTGCGTTAAGGTGAATTTGCATGCACCGCGGACGGCAGCAAGGTGGAAGGAGCCCAATCGGCCTTTCCACCCTATAGTTTTATGGCAAGCTTTCCGATTGCACGGATACCGGAGAGCATTTTGTTGCGGGCGGAGGAGTTGGCGGAGTGGACCAAGATCCTGGGCGGGACGAAGCCTTCGAGGGCGACAGCTTCCTCGATCCAGAGCACCACATCGTAGCCAGTCCCGCGCTCGTCGTCGAGGTAGACCCGCATCGGCCTTGCCTAATGCTTTAACCCGCGCCACCCAATATCGCGCCGGTACTGCGCACCATTGATATGGATCTGGTCCACCGTCTCGTAAGCCTGCTTCTGCGCCATCTTCACGCTGTCGCCCAGGCCCACCACGCACAGCACGCGCCCGCCGTTGGTGAGCAACTTGCCGGCCACTTGCTGGGTGCCCGCATGGAAGGTCACGCACTCCGGCGTTTCGGCCGGGATGCCGTCGATGACGTCGCCCTTGCGCGGCGTGTCGGGATAGCCGAAAGCTGCCATCACCACGCCCACGGCGGTGCGCCGGTCCCACTCCAGTTCCACCGTGTCGAGCGTGCCGTTGCAGGCGTGCTCCATCACCGTCACCAGGTCGCTTTTGAGGCGCGCCATGATCGGCTGCGTTTCCGGGTCGCCCATGCGGCAGTTAAATTCCAGCGTCTTCGGGTTGCCTTTATCGTCGATCATCAGGCCTGCGTACAAAAAGCCGGTGAAGAAAATGCCGTCCCTGGCCATGCCATGAATGGTCGGGTTGATGATCTCGCGCATCACGCGCGCATGCATCTCGGGCGTGACGATCGGCGCCGGCGAATAAGCACCCATGCCGCCGGTGTTCGGGCCTTCATCCTGGTCTTTCAGGCGCTTGTGATCCTGGCTGGTGGCCAGCGCCAGCACGTTTTTGCCGTCGCACATGACGATGAAGCTCGCTTCTTCGCCAGCCAAGAATTCTTCAATCACAATGCGCGCGCCGGCGTCGCCGTAGCGGTTGTCGGCCAGCATATGGTCGACCGCCTGGTGCGCTTCATCCTGCGTCATGGCGACCACGACGCCCTTGCCGGCGGCCAGGCCGTCAGCCTTGATGACGATCGGCGCCCCCTGCTGGTCGATGTAGGCGTGCGCCAGTTCGGCGTCGGTAAAACTTTGGTACTTGGCAGTCGGGATCCCGTGGCGCTGCATGAAGGACTTGGCGAAGTCCTTCGAGCTTTCCAGTTGCGCCGCTTCGCGCGTGGGGCCGAAAATCTTCAGGCCGCGGCCGCGAAACAGGTCCACGATGCCCGCCGCCAGCGGCACTTCAGGGCCGACCACGGTCAGCGCGATACCCTCTTGCTGGGCAAAGTCGGCCAGTTGCGCAGGGTCGCTCAATTCGACGTTGACGAGGCGGTTGTCGCGCGCCGTGCCGCCATTGCCGGGGGCGACGTAGACCATCTGGATGCGTTCCGATTGGGCCAGTTTCCAGGCCAGGGCGTGTTCACGGCCGCCAGCGCCGACTACCAGGATTTTCATAGGGACTCTTTAATCTTCGATCAGGGCGTTGGTAAAGACTTCCTGCACATCGTCGAGGTTCTCGAGCGCGTCGAGAATCTTTTGCATCTTGATCCCGTCTTCGCCGGAAAACACGGTCTCGGTGGCAGGCTTCATGATGATTTCTGCCACTTCGGCCTTGAAGCCGGCTTTCTCGAGCGCGTCCTTGACGACGGCAAACTGGAACGGGTCGCACAGCACTTCAAAGCCGCCTTCGTCGTCGGTCAGCACGTCGTCGGCGCCCGCTTCGAGCGCGCATTCCATCAGCTGGTCTTCGTCGGTGCCCGGCGCAAACAGGAACTGGCCGCAGTGCTGGAACATGAAGGCGACCGAGCCTTCATTGCCCATGTTGCCGCCGTTCTTGTTGAACGCGTGGCGCACTTCGGCCACGGTGCGGGTGCGGTTGTCGGTCATGCAGTCGACGATGATGGCGGCGCCGCCGATGCCGTAGCCTTCGTAGCGCACTTCTTCATAGTTGACGCCTTCCAGGCCGCCCGAACCGCGCTGGATCGCGCGTGTGACGTTTTCTTTCGGCATGTTGGCATCGGCCGCCTTGTCCACCGCCAGGCGCAGGCGCGGGTTGGTGGCGATATCCGGGCCGCCCATGCGGGCGCCCACGGTAATCTCCTTGATCAGGCGGGTCCAGACTTTGCCGCGCTTGGCGTCGGTGGCGGCTTTTTTATGCTTGATGTTGGCCCATTTGCTGTGTCCAGCCATGTCGAAATTTCCTTAGACGGTATGCAAGAGTGGCCAACATTTTACCATAGCGACACTGGCAAAATCCGCACCGTCAGGCTCGATGAGGCGATTCCATTTACAATTGTGGCATGACCAAAAGTGCAAGTGCTGCTGCTTCCCCCACCCAG
The DNA here is from genome assembly GCF_049896185.1 of Massilia sp. TSP1-1-2. Classification (NCBI taxonomy): domain Bacteria; kingdom Pseudomonadati; phylum Pseudomonadota; class Betaproteobacteria; order Burkholderiales; family Oxalobacteraceae; genus Massilia; species Massilia sp. TSP1-1-2. Next base: position 7,481 of record NZ_JAFCTU010000006.1, on the reverse strand, counting down.
GCCCGGCCCGCGCTGGTCGCCGGCCTGGCCATCGCCATCGCCGGTGCGGTGCTGTTTTCGACCAAGGCCATCGTCGCCAAGCTGATGTACCGCTACCACGTGGACGCCATCACCGTGATCGCCTTGCGAATGTTTTTTTCGGTGCCGGTGTTCGCTGCCGTCGCGATTTGGCAAATGCGCAACAAGCCAGCGCTGAGCGTGGCCGACCGCTGGCGCCTGGTTTGCATGGGCCTGGTTGGTTATTATTTGTCGAGCACGCTCGATTTCCTCGGACTGCAATTCATCTCGGTCGGGCTGGAGCGCCTGATCCTGTTTCTCACGCCCACCTTCGTGCTGTTGTTTACTTCGGTTTTCCTGAAGCGCCATATCAGCCGCATGCAGTGGCTGGCGCTGGCGGTATCCTACTGCGGCATTGTGCTGGTGTTTGCGCACGACCTGCACAACGGCGGCGCCGCCGTGGTGACCGGCGCCACGCTGGTACTCGGTTCGGCCATTGCTTACGCCGCCTACCTGTTGCTGTCGGGCGAACTGGTGCAGCGCATCGGCGCCACGCGCCTGGTGTCGTACGCCATGTGCGTGGCCAGCGCCGCCTGCATTGCGCAGTTTTTTGTACTGCGCCCGGCCGCCATGCTGGTCCAGCCGGCGCCAATTTACTGGCTGTCGCTGGTGAACGGGATCTTTTGCACCCTTTTACCGGTCTTTATGACGATGGTGGCGGTGCAGCGCATTGGCGCGGCCACCGCCTCGCAGGCCGGCATGATCGGCCCCGTCTCCACCTTGTTTCTTGGCGCGCTGATCTTGGGCGAGCCGATCACCGCCATTCAGCTGGGCGGTACCGCCCTGGTGCTGGGTGGTATTTATATGCTGTCGAGGAAAAAGTGAAAAACAGGAACCACGAAATGAAACCACGCATCGCCCTGATCGCGCACGACAAGAAAAAAGACGACATGATCACCCTCGCGGCCGAGTACCTCGACTTCCTGCGCGGCTGCCACCTGGTGGCCACCGGCACCACCGGCGGTCGCCTGGCCAATGAGCTGGGGCTGACGATCGAGCGCAAGCATTCCGGCCCGTTCGGGGGCGACCTGCAAATTGGCGCGCTGCTGGTGGAGGGCATGATCGACACCGTCATTTTCCTGCGCGACCCGATGACGCCGCAGCCGCACGAACCGGACATCAACGCGCTGGTGCGCGCCTGCGACGTGCACAACGTAGCATGCGCGACCAACGTCGCGACCGCGCACCTGGTGTTGTCCCAGCTGAAGCTGGCTTCAAAAAACAAGGGAGCATGAGCATGGCCAAGGCAATTCGCATCAGCCGCACGGGCGGCCCCGAGGTACTGGAATACGTGGATGTCGAGGTGGGCGCGCCCGGGCCGGGCCAGGCGCGCGTGCGCCACGAAGCCATAGGCGTGAACTTCATCGACGTGTACTTTCGCAGCGGGCTGTACCCGCAGCCGCTGCCGGCGGGGCTGGGCATGGAAGGGGCGGGCGTGGTCGAAGCGATCGGCGAAGGCGTGACCGAGGTGGCGGTGGGCGAGCGGGTGGCCTATACGGGCCGCCCGAACGGCGCCTACGCCGACGTGCGCAACATGCCGGCCGACATTTTGCTGCGCCTGCCCGACGCGATTTCGTTCGAGACCGGCGCGGCCATGATGATGCAAGGCCTCACCGTGCAGTATCTATTCAAACGCACCACCAGCCTCAAGGCCGGCGACACCATCCTGTTCCATGCTGCTGCCGGCGGGGTGGGCTTGATCGCGGCGCAGTGGGCGCGCGCGATCGGCGTGAACATGATCGGCACGGTCGGCTCGCAGGCAAAGGCCGACCTCGCCATGGCGCATGGTTGCGCCCATGTGATCAACTACAACACCGAGAATTTTGTCGAGCGGGTCAAGGAGATTACGGGCGGGAAGAAGGTGTCGGTGGTGTACGACTCGATCGGCAAGGATACCTTTATCGGTTCGCTCGACTGCCTGCGCCCGCTCGGGCTGATGGTCAGCTTTGGCAACGCGTCCGGGCCGGTGCCCGATTTTTCGCTGGGTGAACTGGCGTCGCGCGGGTCGCTGTTCATCACGCGGCCAACCCTGTTCAGCTATGCGGCCAGCCGGGCGGAGCTTGAGGAAATGGCGGCCGATCTGTTTGCCATGGTTGCCAGCGGCAAGGTCAAGATCGACGTACGCCAGCGTTACCCGCTGGCCGAGGCGGCGCGTGCGCATGCCGATCTTGAAGGACGCAAGACGACCGGTTCGTCGGTCTTGCTTCCCTGAACGGCGCCGTTAACCTTCCCGCTGGAGTTCTACCCTGCGCGCCACGCCGCTCACGCCGGGAAACCCGGTGAACGCGCTTTGCACCATCGCCGGGATGATCAGCGGCGACGATGGTTCGCGGCTGGTGTTGTGCACCGTTACATCGAACAGGCGCTTGCCATCGGCTGCGTCCTTGATGGCCACCTGCAGCTCGCGCTTGTAATGGTGCGACACCGACTCCGAATACATGGGCATGCCGTACCAGAACGGATCGTAGAACGGGCTGTAGAACACGCTACGATGCCGCCCGTAACCCCATGGCGAGCGATAAAATGGTGACGCGTAGCCAAAGCGCATGGAACCATAATACGGATAAAACGGTTCAATCACCCGCACCGGCACGTCGATCGTGCTGAAACGCATGGCCACGCGCAGCGCCGGCGCAGCGCCCGCGCCCGCTTCGCGAAAGCCGAGCCGGCCAAGTTCGCCGCGCACGGCATTTTGATAACTGCGCATCTCAAGCGTGTCGTCTTGCGCGGGCGGCGCCTCAAACACGTACGACTTGTCCGGCAAACTGGCCGGCCATTGGTGAAAGGTGGTGACGTCGCTATTGATGGTGCTGGCGCACCCCGACAGCAATACAGCGCAAGCAGCGGTAATCGTAACAAGCAAGCGTTTCATAATCTTCTCCATCCAGCAATCCATTTACCCAAGAATCAATTTACGTCTGAAATACAGATGTTCTTTAGTAATTTTACAGACTGTTACCCTGTGCACATCCGGGAAACACGGCATGCGTACGCCGGGCTGTGGCGGTATTGGTAAAATAGATGCCTGCCCACCGTCCCAGCCGAGTTTTACTATGCGAACAGACACTGCCCGTACCATCTTCCGCAAAGACTATACCGCGCCGGGCTACCTGGTCGAGACGGTCGAGCTTGGGTTCGATCTCGACCCGGAACGCACCATCGTCGCCAGTCGCCTGACCATGAAGCGCAATCCGGACAGCCCGGTGCGCGAGATTGAGCTGTACGGCGAGAAACTCCAACTGGTGGCGCTGCGCATGAACGGCAAGCCGCTGGGCAAGCGTGATTACCGCATCGACGGCAACCTGCTGCGCATCGCTAACGCGCCCGATGACGTCACGCTGGAAATTGAAACGCTGACGGCGCCCGTCAAGAACACCACGCTGAACGGGCTTTACGTTTCTAACGGCAACTTTTTTACGCAGTGCGAGGCAGAAGGCTTCCGCGCCATTACCTACTTTCCCGACCGTCCCGACGTGATGGCCCGTTTCACGGTCATGCTGCGCGCCGACAAGACCCTGTATCCGGTCCTGCTGTCAAACGGCAACCTGATCGAAGAAGGCGACCTGGGCGACGGGCGCCACTATGCCAAGTGGGAAGACCCGTTCAAAAAACCATCCTACCTGTTCGCGCTGGTCGCCGCGCGCCTGGTCTGCCAGGAAGAGTCGTTCAAGCTGGCCGACGGGCGCGACGCCTTGCTGCAGGTCTGGGTCGAAGCGGGTAACCTCGACAAGACCGACTACGCCATGGCGTCGCTCAAGAACAGCATCCGCTGGGATGAAGAACGCTTTGGCCTGGAGCTGGACCTGGACCGCTTCATGATCGTTGCCGTCTCCGACTTCAACATGGGCGCGATGGAAAACAAGGGCTTGAACATTTTCAATACCAAGTTCGTGCTGGCCAATTCGCGCGTGGCGACCGACACCGATTACGCTGGCATCGAAGCGGTAGTCGGCCATGAATATTTTCACAACTGGACCGGCAACCGCGTCACGTGCCGCGACTGGTTCCAGCTCTCACTCAAGGAAGGCTTGACGGTATTTCGCGACCAGGAGTTTTCAGCCGACATGATCGGCACCGAAAGCGGGCGCGCCACTTGCCGCATCGACCAGGTGCGCACGCTGCGCCAGGCCCAGTTCCCCGAGGACGCAGGCCCGATGGCGCACCCGGTGCGGCCCGACTCGTATGTCGAGATCAATAATTTCTACACCGTCACCGTCTACGAAAAGGGCGCCGAAGTCGTGCGCATGTACCAGACCCTGCTGGGGCGCGCGGGCTTTCGCAAGGGCATGGACCTGTACTTTGAACGGCACGACGAACAAGCTGTTGCCTGTGACGACTTCCGCAACGCCATGGCCGACGCCAGCGGGCGCGACCTGGCCCAGTTCGAGCGCTGGTACAGCCAGGCGGGCACGCCCGTGGTGCGGGCCGCCACCCGCTACGACGCCCAGGCACAGACCTACGAACTGACGCTCACGCAGCGCTGCCCGGCCACACCAGGCCAGGACAGCAAGCTGCCGTTCCACATCCCGGTCGCGCTTGGCCTGCTGGACGCCAAAGGACTGGATATGCCGCTGACCCTGGACGGCAAGGCGCTGGGCACGACCGCCGTGCTGGAATTGACCGAGGCGTCGCAAACCTTCCACTTCACCGGCGTAAAGCAGGCGCCCACGCCATCGATCCTGCGTGACTTTTCGGCCCCCGTGGTGCTGGAATACGACTACACCGACGCCGAACTGCTGCACCTGTTCAGCCATGACAGCGACCCCGTCAATCGCTGGGAAGCCGGGCAGCGCCTGGCGCTGGCACGCCTGCTCAAGCTCACCGCAGCGGTGGCGAGCGGGGGCAAGCTCGAACTGGACAGCACCTTTGTCGACGCCATGCGCGCCATCCTGACCGACGCTTCGCTGGACGCGGGTTTTCGCGAACAGGCCTTGCTGCTGCCGTCCGAAAGCGTGATGGCCGAGCAAATGGATGTCGTCAATCCGCAGGCGATCCATCTGGCGCGCCAGTTCGTGCGCCGTATCACCGGCGTGGCGCTGCGCGCCGACCTGCTGGCCCAGTACAAGGCCAACCAGACGCCGGGCGAGTACAGTCCGGACGCGGTATCGGCCGGCAAGCGCGGCCTGAAAAACCTGGCGCTGGGCTATATGGCGGCCGAACCCGACGCGGCCACCATCACGCTGGCGCAGGAGCAGTACGACAACGCGGGCAACATGACGGACCGGGTGGCGGCCCTGTCGGCACTGATCGACGCCGGCGCCGACAGCGTGCAGGAGTCGCTGCAGCGCTTTTACGATGAGTTTGAAAGTGAAGCGCTGGTCATCGACAAGTGGTTTTCGATGCAGGCCGCAGCGCCCACTACGGGCGTGGACGAGGTGCGCGCGCTGATGCGCCACCAGGCTTTCAACATCAAAAATCCAAACCGCGCGCGCAGCCTGATTTTTGCGTTCTGCACCGGCAATCCCTCGCAGTTCCACGCACCGGACGGCAGTGGCTACGCATTCTGGGTCGAGCAGGTCATTGCGCTCGACGCCATCAACCCGCAGGTGGCCAGCCGCCTGGCGCGCGCGCTGGACCGGTGGCGCCGTTATGCGCCGGCCTTGCAGATCCAGATGAAGCGATCCTTGCAACAGGTGGCCGGCGCCAAAAAGCTGTCGAAGGACGTGCTTGAAATCGTCACCAAGGCGCTGGCCAATTAAGGCGGCGCCGGTTTTGCCGGCGTCGTCCTGTACCAAACTATCCAACAAGAAAAAGGAAGTTCATGAAACGCGTCAGTCTCACGCAGCACCTGGTTGAAGAACAACGTAACCATAATTCCATCCCCGCCGAACTGCGCCTGTTGATCGAAGTCGTCGCGCGCGCCTGCAAGACCATCAGCCACTCGGTGGGCAAGGGCGCCCTGGGCGATATTTTGGGCAGCGCCCACACGGAAAACATCCAGGGTGAAGTGCAAAAAAAGCTGGACGTGATTTCCAACGAAATCCTGCTTGAAGCGAACGAGTGGGGCGGTCACCTGGCCGCCATGGCTTCCGAAGAAATGGAATCGATCCACCCGATCCCGAACCGCTACCCGATGGGCGAATACATGCTGCTGTTCGACCCGCTCGACGGCTCCTCGAACATTGACGTGAACGTCTCGATTGGCACCATTTTTTCGGTGCTGAAGGCGCCCGAAGGCATGGGCACGCCGACCGAGGCGGACTTCATGCAGCCGGGCAGCGCGCAGGTGGCCGCCGGTTACGCGGTGTACGGCCCGCAGACCATGCTGGTGCTCTCGACCGGCAATGGCGTGCACTGCTTTACGCTGGACCGCGAAATGGGTTCGTGGGTGCTCACGCAGCGCGACATGAAAATTCCGGCCGAGACGCGCGAGTTCGCCATCAATATGTCGAACGCGCGCCACTGGCATGCGCCCGTCACCCGCTATGTGGACGAGATGCTGGCCGGGGCCACCGGCGTGCGCGGCAAGGACTTCAATATGCGGTGGGTGGCGTCGATGGTGGCCGACGTGCACCGCATCCTGAACCGCGGCGGCATCTTCATGTACCCGGCCGACACGCGCGACACCTCGATGCCCGGCAAGCTGCGCCTGATGTACGAAGCAAACCCGATGGCGTACATCGTGGAGCAGGCCGGCGGCGCCGCCACCGACGGCCGCACGCGCATTCTTGATATCGCCCCGCACAAACTGCACCAGCGCGTGCCCGTGTTCCTGGGTTCGAAGAGCGAAGTTGAGCGCGTCAGCAGCTACCACGCACAGTAAAAGCGCCGTTTTGACGCGAAATTGGCAAAGAATGCTGTTCGGACTAGCAAGTTTGCCGGATTCTTTGCTAGAATACGCGTCTTCGCCGATTTAGCTCAGTTGGTAGAGCAGTTCATTCGTAATGAAAAGGTCGCCAGTTCGATTCCGGCAATCGGCACCAGTACACGGTATCAAGCGATGCCACGCAGCATTAAAAACCCGCACCGTCATAGGCGTTGCGGGTTTTTTCTTGACCCACGCAATAGCGTCCGTTATCAAGCCATTCCGTATTTTTTGGCGGTATCTTTGGCGGTATCTTGCACTCCCCCCCTTTTGAGGTAACGTCCAATGCCGCCCACCGAGACATTTGGCTAAGATGACAGCACGTGCTTTTCCCCGCGGCGTCGGGGCCGGCTGTAAGCGGCGGGCTCAGCTGGTCAGGTGCCGTCTGATTCTGGAGACGACACAGAAGCGCCGTAGGCCGTCTGCATACAGTGTTGGTGTGTGCTCATCCGGTTAGCAGCAAGCCATGTTTTCGCTTTACTCAAACTGCTTGCCCTGCGGGGCGAGTAGCGCGGCACGTTACTGTCTACAATGTCCCTAGTGTGACTGTTCAGCCGCTATGCTGCGAGCTGGATAGGATTGCCTGTGAAGGCCCGAAGCAAGACCTCCAGCATTCCAT